>JAUMBX010000047.1:0-7595 GCA_032119515.1 Steroidobacteraceae bacterium
CGCCGAACATTGACGGGGCCATCGGCCTGGGGGCTGCCATCGACTGGTTCAGCGCCCTGGATCCCGCGGCTGTCGCCCACCACGAGGCCGCGCTGCTGGCTCATGCGACCGAGCGACTGCAGCAAATTCCTGGCCTCACCCTGGTCGGTACCGCGCCGGGCAAGGCGAGCGTGGTCTCCTTCACCATCGACGGCATCCACCCGCACGACCTCGGCACCATCCTCGACAGCGAGGGCGTGGCCATCCGTACCGGTCATCACTGTGCAATGCCGGTCATGAAGTTCTTCGACCTGCCGGCAACGGCCCGCGCCTCCTTCGCCGTCTACAACACCACCGCCGAGGTGGAGGCGCTGTTCGCAGCGCTCACCGTGGCCCGGGAGATGCTGGGATGATGGAGCTCAGGGACCTGTACCGCGACGTCATCGTCGACCACAACCGCAACCCGCGCAACCAGGGGCGCCTGGACCCGGCTGATCTCGCAGCCCACGGCGACAACCCGCTGTGCGGCGACCAGCTGGACATCACGCTGCAGTTGGATGGCGACCTCATTCGCGACCTTCGCCATGAGGGCCGGGGTTGCGCCATCTCCACCGCGTCCGCCTCGCTGATGAGCGAGGCGGTGAAAGGCAAGACCCGGCAGGAAGTGGCTGAGCTGTTCGAGCGGGTGCACACCATGCTGACGCAGCAGGGCGCAGGAGTGCCGCTGGAACTCGGCAAGCTGGCCGCCCTGGCCGGGGTCCGGGAATTCCCGGCCCGCGTCAAGTGCGCCAGCCTCTGCTGGCATACGCTCAAGGCCGCACTGGCCGGCCAGGATCGGACGATCAGCACGGAGTAGGTCATGAGGCGTCACGAGAACGAACCCATCGTCGTGCAGCGCGACGTGCAGGCCGTGATCATTCCGGCCGGCATCGAGGTCAAGCTGCGCACCGGTAGCGTCGGCTACATCACCCAGGCCCTGGGAGGCAGCTTCACGGTCTACGTGGAGGGTAACCTGTTCAGGATTGCCGGGTCGGATGCCGACGCCATCGGCAAGGAGCCCCCGGTACGGCCGGAACTGCCGCCCGGGGCGAGCGACGAGGATGTCCGGGAGCTGGCCTGGCAGCAGATGCGAACCTGTTATGACCCGGAGATCCCGGTGAACATCGTCGACCTGGGGCTCATCTACGAATGCCTGGTCACCCCGCAACACGACGGCGAGCGCAGTATCGATATCAAGATGACCCTCACCGCACCGGGTTGCGGCATGGGCGACTTCCTGGCCCAGGATGTGCGGGAGAAACTCGAGGACATCCCCACCGTAAGGGAAGCACGGGTCGAGTTGGTCTTCGACCCGCCATGGGAGGCGTCGATGATGACGGAGGCCGCACGCCTGCAGACCGGCATGCTCTGAGCGGCATGCTGCGGCTCACCCTGGTCCGCCATGCGCGTGCCCATCCTCCCCGGCCGGGGCTCGATGATTTCGATCGCCCGCTCGACGAGGTGGGGGCGGACGAAGCCTCGGAACTGGCCAGCCACCTCGCCCGCAGGCAGTTACCGCAACCCAGGATCGTCGCCAGCGAGGCCCTGCGTTGTCAGGGCACCGCTCGCATCCTGGCCGAGGTATTGTCGCTGCCGAACGCCGCAGTAAGCCCCGCCGCCGAGGCCTACCTGGCCAGCCCGGGAACCTTGCTGGAGATCATTCGCCGAACCCCCGACGACTGCCAGCACCTCCTGCTGTGCGGACACAATCCGGGCCTGAGCCACCTGGTGGCCGTGCTGACCTCGACACCCCAGCGGCGGGAATTACCCACGGCGGGTGCGGCCAGCCTGCTGCTCGATGGCAAGCACTGGTCAAGCCTGAACCCGGGATCGGCGCGCGTGGACTTCCTGGAAACGCCCCAGCTGTCGGACTGACCCGCAGACCGGCAGCCTCGTCAGTCGGCCAAAGACAGGAGCGAGGCGTTGCCGCCGGCGGCCGTAGTATTGATGGTGATCGTGCGTTCGCTGGCAAAGCGATGGAGGTAGTGGGGTCCGCCGGCCTTGGGCCCCGTACCGGACAGCCCGCAGCCCCCGAAGGGCTGGACGCCCACCACCGCGCCGATCATGTTCCGGTTGACATACACGTTGCCTGCCCGCACCGCGCCGGCAATCCTGCGGGCGAGGCCGTCGACCCGCGAATGCACACCCAGCGTCAGGCCGTAGCCGGTCCCGTTGATCGAGTCGATGACTGCATCGAGCTCCCCTGCCTTGAAGCGGATCACGTGCAGGATGGGCCCGAACACCTCGCCGGGCAACACCTCGAGCCCCGGAATCTCCACCGCCATGGGCGCGAAGAAGTGGCCGTGTCCGCAGCCCTCGGCAAGTCCGACCCGATGCGACCAGCGAGCCAGGCCCAGCATGCGCTCCGCGTGGGCCTCGAGCATGTTGCGGGCTGCGCCATCGATCACCGGACCGATGTCGGTGGCGAGCAGCGCCGGGTCGCCCACCCGCAGCAGGTCCATGGCACCCGCCAGGCGCCTCAGCGTGAGATCTGCAATGTCCTCCTGCAGGAACAGGACCCTGAGCGCCGAGCAACGCTGTCCGGCCGCGTTGAAGGCAGAGGCGATCACGTCGCCCACCACCTGCTCGACCAAAGCCGAGCTGTCCACGATCATCGCGTTCTGGCCGCCGGTCTCCGCAATCAGCGCCGCCAGGGGCGCGTCCCGGCCGGCGAGCGCGCGATTGATCAGCCTCGCCGTCTCGGTGGAGCCCGTGAAGGCCACGCCGTCGACGCGCGGGTCGGCCGTCAGGCGCGCGCCGACCACCGCGCCCTCGCCAGGCAGGAAATGCAGTACCTCTGCGGGCACGCCAGCCTTCAGCATCAGGCGCACCGCCAGCGCCGCCACGAGTGGCGTCTGCTCCGCGGGCTTGGCGATGACCGCGTTACCGGCTGCGAGGGCCGCTGCCACCTGGCCGGTGAAAATGGCCAGCGGGAAGTTCCAGGGGCTGATGCAGACGAAAATGCCCCTGCCCTCCAGCTGCAGCCGATTGCTCTCCCCGGTAGGCCCGGGCAACAGCGCCGGCTGACCAAAATCCCGGCGCGCCTGCTGCGCGTAGTAGCGCAGGAAGTCGACCGCCTCGCGAAGCTCCGCCAGCGCGTCGGGCAGCGTCTTGCCCGCCTCACGGATGCACAGTGCCAGCAGCGCATCGCGGTTCGACTCGAACAGCCTCGCTGCCTCGACCAGGATCTCCGCCCGCTCGGTCGCCGGACGCCGGTTCCACGCGGGCTGGGCCCGACAGGCTGCAGACAGCGCCGCGTCCACCAGTTGGGCATCTGCCTCGATCACCTCGCCGACCCGCAACCGGGTGTCGGCCGGACTGAGGACCGCCCTGGCAGCGCCAGGCTGTTCGCGACCTCCCACGATGGGGGCCGCCCTGAAGGGTTCCCGGGAGGTCCGGGCGAGGCCCTGACCCAGCTCAGCCAGCACCAAGCCGTCGGCCAGGTTCAAGCCGGCGGAGTTCTGGCGATCCTCACCGAACAGGGCCGCTGGCAGCGGGATGCGCGGATGCGGAATGCTCGCCAGCTTGCCAGCCTCCTGCAGCGGGTCACGCACAACCTCTGCGGCCGGCACGTCGGCATCGACGATGCGGTTGACGAAAGAGGTGTTGGCGCCGTTCTCCAGCAGGCGCCGGACCAGGTAGGGCAGTAACTCCTCGTGCGAACCGACCGGAGCATAGACCCGGCAGGGCACCGGCCGGCCCTCGGCATCGACCAGGCCGTCATAGAGGTCTGCGCCCATGCCGTGCAGGCGCTGGAACTCGAAGCTTCGACCGCCCGCCACCCGCATGATCCAGGCGACGGTGTGGGCGTTATGGGTGGCAAATTGGGCCCATAGCGAACTGCCATCCCGCAGCAGTCGACGGGCGCAGGCGAGGTAGGAAAGGTCGGTGTTCACCTTGCGGGTGAACACGGGATAGCCCTCCAGGCCACGCTCCTGGGCCCGCTTGATTTCAGAGTCCCAGTAAGCGCCCTTGACCAGCCTGACGCTGAGGTTGCGCCCGGCGGCACTGGCCGCGCCGTCCAACCAGTCGAGTACGGACAGCGCGCGCTTCTGATAGGCCTGGACCGCCAGGCCCAGCCCGTCCCAGTCCTGCAATCCGGGCGAGCGCAGCAGGCGGTCGACCAGCTCGAGGGAAAGCGTCAGCCGGTCGGCCTCCTCGGCATCGACGGTCAGAGGCACGCCAAGCCGGCTGGCATGCAGGGCGAGGTCCTCCAGCCTCGCGCCCAGCGACTCCAGCACCTCGCCGCGATGCGCGCGCTCGTAGCGCGGGCACAGGGCCGAGAGCTTGACGGAAATGGACGGGCGCGCAGCCAGCCCGGCCGTCGAGCCGGTCGCTACGGCCCCGATGGCCTCAATCGCCGCCGCATAAGCGGCGTGGTAGCGCTCGGCATCTGCCTCGGTCAGGGCCGCCTCACCGAGCATGTCAAAGGTATGCCGATAGCGGCGCTCCCGGCCAGCTCGCTCCAGCGCCGAGGCAATATTCCGGCCCATCACGAACTGGTGGCCCATGATCTTCATGGCCTGGCGGAAGGCAGCGCGCACCACCGGCTCACCGAGCCGCCCAGCCAGTCGCTTGACGAAAGAGGCCGGCTCCCGGAGGTCGTCGAGCTCGGGCCTGACCAGCCGACCGGTCAGCAGCAGCCCCCACGTCGAGGCGTTGACGAACAGGGACTCGGCCTCGCCCAGATGCTCCGCCCAGTCGCCCGAGGCAATCTTGTCCGCAATGAGACGATCGGCGGTCACGTCGTCCGGAATCCTGAGCAAGGCCTCGGCCAGGCACATCAGGATCACGCCCTCCCTGGAGGCCAGGTCGTACTCCTGGAGAAAGGCCTCGATTCCGGCAGCGCCGGCCCGCTCCCGCCTGACGGTCTCGACGAGCGCGGTGGCTGCCGCCGCCACCGCTTCGGTATCCGCCGACGGCAGCCGGACCTCGCCCATCAGGGCCATGACCACGCTGGCCTCATCGGCCAGGAAACCGGGATTCACGGCGCGCTCCACGCCCGCCACAGCCACCTCACCATCCGCCTGGAGAAAGGGATTCACGTCCCGGTCTCCTCGATCATTTGCCGGTAGTCGGCCAGGATACGGGCATGGTCGAAAGCCAGGGGCGGCAAGTGCTCCAGACCCGTGACCAGCACGCGCGCCGCATCATCGCCGGCACGCGGCTGCCCGCTCGCCTCCGCCCGGTAGACCACCGAGACGGTGTGCCCGCGCGGATCGCGCTGCGGATCCGAGTACACGCCCAGCAAACCGGTCAGGCGAACTTCCAGGCCGGTCTCCTCGCGCGCTTCGCGCAGGGCCGCCGCCTCGACGGTCTCGCCCAGGTCGACGAAGCCGCCCGGCAGCGCATGCCCGGAAGGCGGATGCGCACGCTCGATCAGCACGATGGGCCGGCCCGGCCGATCCGTCATCTCGATGACGACGTCGACCGTCAGGGCCGGTGTTGCGGGGCGGGCCATGGTCTATTCTAGCGCGCCCCGCCGGGGCTCAGCCGGCCGCCGCCTCGGCCTTCAGGCGGCTGGCCTCCGCAGGCCCCAGATATTTTTCGATGGCCATTCTCGACAGGTAGATCATGGGAATCAGCAGGACGGCCATCAGCAGCTTGTACCCGTAATTCACGGTACCGACCGCCAGAAACAGGTCGATCGGCCACTGCTGGGGTCCCAGCACGAAGGCAATGTAGAGCACCACGAAGCTGTCCACCAGTTGCGAGACGGCGGTCGAGGCGGTCGCCCTCAGCCAGATGAAGCGCTCGCCGCTCAACTTGCGGATGCGGTGAAACACGCTCACGTCGATCAGCTGCCCGATCAGGAAAGCGGTGATCGAGCCGGCGATGGTCCACAAGCCCTGCCCGAAGGTCACGGCGAAGGCCGCCTGCATGTCGGGCACACCGCGGTCTGCCGACACGGTGACCCACCAGGCGGCCGGGGCAAGGTGAATGGACAGGTAAGCAAACAGGAAAGCGTAGGTGATGAGCCCGACGGCCATCCACGAGATGAAGCGCACGCCGCGCACGCCAAAGTACTCGTTGATGATGTCGGTCATGATGAAGACGATCGGCCAGAGCATCACGCCTGCCGTGAAGGACAGGGATCCCGACTGCCCGAACAGGCGCCAGTCGAAGGGCGGCAGGCCCAGGGTGTCCTCCAGCGCGAAGATCTTCACCCCCACGAACTCGGCGATGAGCGCGTTGGTGACGAACAGGGCCGACAGGATCAGGAACAAACGGGCAGGACGCTGGCTGATAGAAAACATCGTCATTCCCCCTCAGGACGCGGCAGTATGCGCCTCTGCGCCCCGCTCACTCAATCGGCTCACCGCGGCGAATCTTCATCAGGTCGCGGCGGGTGTGCTTGTCGGGCCTGCCGTCGGTCTGGGGGGTGGCCAGGCGCGCCAGGCGGCGCAGCTCGGCAGCCCGCTCCCGTCGCTGGACGCTCGCCTCGGTTTCGCGGTAGCAGGCCGCCGCCGCCCGGGACGGACCGCGGCGCTCCGGCAGCTGCAATACGTCGATGCTGATGGCATCGGCGCCGATGCTGATGTCGAGCCGATCCCCCACGGCCACGGACCGGGAGGCCTTCACGCGCTGGCCGTTCAGGTGCACGCGTCCTCCCGCCACCGCCTCCGTGGCCAGCGACCGCGTGCGGAAGAAGCGCGCATGCCACAGCCACTTGTCCAGCCGCAGGCCCGCATCGGGTTTATAATCGGATTTCGCTAGCAGGGGATGTTTCCGTGGATCCGGCTTTTCTGGACAGGCTTTCCGCGCAGGCCGACTCTCTCGCCCAGTCGGGATTGTACAAGCGCGAGAGGGTCATCGCCTCCGGTCAGGGCGGTGCCGTGCGCCTCGCGGACGGTCGCCAGGTCCTGAACCTCTGCGCCAACAATTACCTCGGGCTTGCCAACCATCCGCTGCTGAGGGAAGCGGCTCATCGCGCCATCGATCGATTCGGCTATGGCATGGCCTCGGTGCGCTTCATCTGTGGGACCCAGTCCGTCCATCGGGAGCTGGAACAGCGCCTGTCCACGTTCCTCGGCACCGAGGACACCCTGCTCTACTCGTCCTGTTTCGATGCCAACGGCGGGCTGTTCGAGACGATCACGGACGAACAGGACGTGATCATCTCCGATGCCCTGAACCACGCCAGCATCATCGACGGCATCCGCCTGTCCCGCGCGAGACGGCTGCGCTATGCCAACCGCGACCTCGCAAGCCTCGAGGACTGCCTGCGCCAGGCGGCGGATGCACGGACCCGACTGGTGGTGACCGACGGGGTCTTCTCCATGGACGGCACCATCGCACCGCTGACCGGGATCTGCGAACTGGCCGAGCGCTATCGTGCGGTGGTGGTGGTGGACGACTCCCACGCCACCGGTTTCCTCGGTGCGACCGGCCGAGGCAGCCACGAGCACTGCGGGGTCGTGGGCCGGGTCGACATCCTGACCGGCACCCTGGGCAAGGCGCTCGGCGGCGCGGCCGGCGGCTACGTGGCGGGCCCCAAGGCCGTGATCGACTGGCTCCGGCAGCGCTCCCGTCCCTACCTGTTCTCGAATTCCATCCCGCCCGTTGTCGCAGCCACC
>JAUMBX010000048.1:0-9244 GCA_032119515.1 Steroidobacteraceae bacterium
GGTCAAGAACCGGTTTGGCGCGGCCAATGAAATCGGCGTGTTCGCCATGGGGCCGGAGGGCCTGCGTGAGGTCAAGAACCCCTCGGCCATTTTCCTGTCCCGTCACGAGCAGCCCGTGCCCGGTTCGGTGGTCACCGTGGTGCGGGAAGGCAGCCGCCAGATGCTGGTCGAGGTCCAGGCCCTGGTCGATGCCAGTCATGCGGCCAACCCGAGGCGGGTGGCGGTGGGCATGGATACGAACCGGATTGCCATGCTGCTGGCGGTGCTCAACCGCCACGGTGGCCTGGCCCTGCACGGGCACGACGTCTTCGTCAACATCGTGGGTGGGGTACGGGTCAACGAAACCGCTGCAGACCTGCCGGCCCTGGTGGCTGCCGTGTCCAGCCTGAGCGGTCGGCCGCTGCCCCACGACCTGGTCTGCTTCGGGGAGGTGGGCCTGGCGGGCGAGATCCGTCCGGTGCCGCATGGGGAGGAGAGGCTGCGCGAGGCAGCCAAGCATGGCTTCGCCCGGGCCCTGGTGCCCAAGGCAAACTGTCCGCGTCAGGCGGTCCCCGGGGTCGAGGTGAAGGGTATCAGCAGGGTGTCGGAGGCGGTGGCGGCCCTGCAGGATTCATGAGGGGCGCTCCGGCCATAGACGGACGGCCCGTATGGTGTTGTCCCCGGTCTGCAGGATCTCGATGGCGCGTCCGGCGAGCTTGAGGCTGGTGCCTGGCTCGGGGATCGTTTCCAGGTATTCGATCACCAGTCCGGACAGCGTGCGAGGGCCGTCGGTCGGGAGGTCCCAGCCGAGTTGCCGATTGAGCAGCCGCACCGGTGCGGAGCCCGCCAGGACGCAACTGCCGTCGGCCTGATGATCGATGGGGTTGTCCAGCGCCCCGGCCTGGTGGGTGAAGTGACCGACCACCTCGCCCAGGATGTCCTCGAGGGTCACCATCCCCAGTACGTCGCCGTACTCATCGACCACGAAGGCGACCCGTCGCTTCAGTTGCCGGAAAGCCATCAGCTGCGCCTGCAGGGAGGTGCCCTGCGGCACGAATAACGCCTCCCGCTGCGAGGCGATTTCGTCGAGCCGCTCGCGGTCGAGGCGGCCTGTGGCCAGGTCGTTGGCGACGCGGGTCATGTGGATGACGCCCATCACCTTCTCGAGGTCTCCCGAGTAGTAGGGCAGGCGGGTGTGCGGCGTGCGCGCCAAGCGGTCGACGATCTCATCCCAGTCCCAGCGCTGGTCGACGCCGAACACCTCGTTGCGGGGGATCATGATGTCCTCGACCGAGGTTTGCTCCAGTGTCAGCAGGGCCCTCACCATGTCCTGGCGCTCCTCTGGCGCCCTGGCGAGCAGGTCGGCCATGTCTTCCAGGGCGTCGGCGCGGGCCGCATCGTCCTCCTCCCCCCGCTCTGGCCGTGCGGGGACCCAGCGGACGAGGGGTGCCAGCAGCCTGGCGAGGACCCGACCGGGTCCCGGCCAGCGTGCCCCGAGGAGCCGCAGGCGACCCAGTTGTTCCAGCCAGTGAAGCAGGCAGAGCAGGCCCAGGGCGACCAGAGCCGGTGCCGAATCGCCGACCGAGAGGCCGAGAGCCGCCGTCGTGAACAGGCCGGTCAGCAGGAGCAGTCGCAGGAGGCCGGACAAACGCCGGAGCGCCGTGGCCCGGCGCGCGTCCTCTCCGGATTCCCCCACGGGAAGTCCGGTGACGGCGACCTCCAGCAGCGCGAGCGACAGGGCCATCAGGATCACGGCTGCCGCCATCGCTCAACCCCAATGTCGGCCGAGGACGACCTCGAGAATGAACTTGGTCAGGAAATAGGACATCGCCAGCAGCGCGAAGCCCCCGAGCACCAGCCGCCTGGCCTGACGGCCCCGCCAGCCATGGCGCACCCTGCCGTAGAGCAGGGCACCGAAAATGGCCCAGGCCGCTACCGCCAGGACCACCTTGTGCACCAATCGCTGGCTGAAGAGGTCGGTGATGAACAGGGCGCCGACCAGCAGGGTGGCGGAGAGGCAGATGAAGCCCACCGTCAGCACGGCGAATACGGCCCGTTCCATGCTCTCGATGGGCGGGAGTGCCTGCAGCCAATCGCCCGCTGTGCGGCCCTTGAGCGCCGCATCCTGGAAGGCCAGGATCAGGGTGAGCACCGCTGCCGCCGCCAGCAGCCCGAAGGCCAGGGCCGAGAGCGTCACGTGCAGGAACAGCGGCCAGCCCGCCTCGCCGCTGACCCGGAGGGTCGACAGGCTGCCGGTGCCGACCGCCAGCGCGGCTGCGGAGACCAGCATCAGCGAGGCCGGTCCCCGGAACCCGGCACGCAGGCTCAGCACGCTGCCGATGAGCCCGAGGACCAGCCCGAACAGGGACAGGCTGTCGGCGATGTCCATGGCAAAGCCCGGCTGCGAGCGCAGGGTGAGCGCCAGCCAGGCACCATGGGCCAAGACGGCCGGCAGGGCGACGTAGGCCACGACTCGACCGTCGCCCCGTCGCGCGGCCGACCAGGCCGCCAGGCCGGCGGCCACCAGGTAAAGGGCGATGACCAGGAATCCGTACACGTATGTTCGCCCCAGTGGGGAAGCGTCATTGTAGCGCAGAGTATAATCAGCAGATGTTCGATACCCTGAGCGGTCGCCTGTCCCAGGCCGTGGCCTCCCTGCGCGGCCGTGGCCGGCTGACGGAAGACAATGTCGCCGACACGCTGCGGCAGGTTCGCCTGGCCCTGCTGGAGGCCGACGTGGCGCTACCGGTGGTCAAGGCCTTTACCGAGGCCGCCCGGCAGCGGGCCCTGGGCGCCGAGGTGGTCTCCAGCCTCACGCCGGGACAGGCCTTCATCAAGATCCTGCATGATGAGCTGACCCGGGTCCTGGGCGAGTCGGGTCGCGAGCTCAACCTGCGGGCGCAGCCGCCGGTCGTGATCCTGCTGGCCGGTCTGCAGGGCGCGGGCAAGACCACCACCGCGGCTAAGCTGGCGAGGTTCCTGGTCGAGGGCCCCCGGCGCAAGACCCTGTTGGCCAGCGCCGACGTCTACCGGCCCGCCGCCATCACCCAGCTGGAGCGCCTCGCCGCCCAGGTCGGTGCGGGTTTCTTCAAGGCCGGGGAGGACGCAAAACCCGTCGAGATTGCCCGCGATGCCCGACAGCATGCGCGCTTGCACGGGTATGAGGTCCTGATTCTCGACACGGCCGGGCGCCTGCACGTTGACCAGGACATGATGGACGAGATCCGCGCCGTCGATGCGGTGCTTGAGCCGCTCGAGCGGCTGTTCGTGGTCGTCTGCATGGCTGGCCAGGACGCCGTCAACGCGGCCTCTGCGTTCGGTGCGGCCATCGACCTGACCGGTATCGTCCTGACCAAGGCCGATGGCGATGCCCGTGGGGGTGCGGCATTGTCGGTGACCCAGGTCACCGGCAAGCCGATCCTGTTCCTCGGCGTGGGCGAGAAGGTCGACGCGCTGGAGCCCTTTCACCCTGAGCGCATGGCCTCGCGCATCCTCGGCATGGGCGACGTGGTCAGCCTGGTGGAGCAGGTCCAGTCGCAGGTCGACGAGGAGCAGGCCCGTAAGCTCGCCGGCAAGCTGGCCAAGGGGGGCGGTTTCGACCTCAACGACCTGAGGGAGCAGATCCTCCAGCTGAGTCAGATGGGCGGGCTGTCGGCGCTGGCCGACAAATTGCCCGCCGGCATGTTGCCCCCGGGGGTTGCCGGGCAGGTCGACGACCGCCAGCTGCGGCGCCAGGTGGCGATCATCGATTCCATGACCCCGCGCGAGAGACGCCGCCCGGCCCTGCTGGACGGGTCCCGTAAGCGACGGATTGCAAAGGGATCAGGGGTGCAGGTACAGGACGTGAACCGACTGCTCAAGCAGCACGGCGAGATGGAGCGGATGATGAAGAAGCTCCAGGGCGGTGGTTTGCGCAAGCTGATGAGGGGCCTGGGCGGTCGCCTGCCCGGGGGTCTGCCCCGGGGATTCCCCCCACTCCGCTAACCCTTTCACTTCCGTCACTTTTTCGTTAACATGCGCGGCTCTTTTGTCGCCGCATTCCGGTGCGGCGGCCAGGCGGTTTTACCGAGGAACGACTGATGGTGACCATTCGTTTGACCCGGCGCGGTGGGCGTAACCAGCCCTTCTACCATGTGGTGGTGGCGGATTCCCGCAAGCGCCAGGGTGGGCCCGTGCTCGAGCAGGTGGGTTATTTCAACCCCTCTCCTGGCGGCCAGGAAAAAAAGCTGGAACTGAACCTGGCGCGGATCGACCACTGGTCGGCCACCGGGGCGAAGATGTCCGACCGCGTCCGCGCGCTGGTGCGGGGTTACCGCAAGCAGGCGGAGGCGGCCTGACGGGGACTCCCGCGCGTCCGGGGACTGACTGGGTCGGCCTCGGTCAGATCGTCGGAGTCTTCGGCATCAAGGGTTGGATCAAGGTCAAATCCTGGACCGACCCGCCGGAGGGTATCCTCAAGTACCGGGAATGGTGGCTTGAGGGAGGCCCCGGGGGCGCCCTGAAAGGAGTGCCCGAAGAGGGCCGCCGCCACGGCCGGTTGGTGGTGGCGAGGCTGCAGGGCCTGACAGACCGGGGATCGGCGGAAGCCCTCAGGGGCAGCGAGATCCGGGTGCCGAGGGATCACCTTCCCCCCACGGCGCCGGGAGAGCACTATCAGGTCGACCTGATCGGCCTGGAAGTGGTGAACAGGGAGGGTGTGTTGCTGGGGCGTGTCGATCATTTCGTCGAGGCGCCCGCCCATCCGGTGATGGTGGTGCTGGGGGATCGCGAGCGCTGGCTCCCGCTGGTTCCCAGGCACATCGACCGGGTCGACCTCGAGGCTGGCCGCATGGTGGTCGATTGGGACGCTGATTTTTAGGGGGTGCGTTGCGAATCGAGATCGTGACGCTGTTCCCGGGAATGGTCGAGGCCTACCTGGAAGGGGGCGTGGTCGGCCGGGCCGTGGGGCGCGGGGCGCTGGAGGTGGGGACGGAAGATCCTCGTCGACACGCCAGCGACGTGCACCGGACGGTGGACGATCGACCCTACGGTGGCGGTCCCGGCATGGTGATGGCGCCGGTGCCTCTGGCTGCTGCGATCCGCTCCGCGCGGACTCGGGTGGCCGCTGGATCGGCGGTGCTGGCCCTCGGGCCTGCAGGTCGACGCTTCGACCAGGGCGAGGCAGAACGCATGGCTGCGCTGCCGGGGCTGGTCCTGGTAGCGGGGCGATACGAGGGTATCGACGAGCGCGTCCTGGAGGCGCTGGTGGACGAGGAATTGTCGCTGGGCGACTACGTCCTCTCCGGCGGTGAACTGGCAGCGCTGGCGGTGCTGGATGCCGTGGCAAGGCTGCTGCCGGGGGTGCTGGGAGACGCCGCCTCCGCAGGGCAGGACTCGTTCGGCAACGGGCTGCTCGATTGGCCGCACTACACGCGGCCAGTGGAGTGGGAGGAACGGCGGGTCCCGGAGGTCCTGCAGAGCGGGGACCATGCGGCCATTGAGCGCTGGCGGCTGAAGCAGTCGCTGGGCAGGACCTGGCAGAGGCGACCGGACCTGGTCAGGTCGCGGGGCCTGAGCCGGGAGGAGCGGCAACTGCTGCTGGAATTTTGTGCCGAGGCGGGAATCGTCCCGCCCGACGGTTGAAGGCGACGAGGATAACGGGAGTCATCCCATGAGCAAGATCGTACAAGACATCGAAGCCCGGGCCGCGACCCGGAAACTGCCCGACTTCGGGCCCGGTGACACCGTGGTGGTGTCGGTCAAGGTCAAGGAGGGCGACCGCGAGCGCGTGCAGGCCTATGAGGGGGTAGTCATTGCCCTCAAGAACCGTGGCCTGAACAGCTCCTTTACGGTCCGCAAGGTGTCGCACGGCGAGGGCGTGGAGCGCGTGTTCCAGTCGCACAGCCCCGCCATTGCCAGCGTCAAGGTCAAGCGGCGCGGCAAGGTACGCCGGGCGAAGCTGTATTACCTCAGGGATCGCTCGGGCAGGTCGGCGCGGATCGAGGAAAAGCTCGGCTGATGACTGCGGTTCAGGATTCCTGAGTCGTTTCTGATGCGTTTTATCGGCAAGCTGCTGAAGGGGACCTGGCGGGCACTCGACGGGCTGCGCAAGGTCCTGCACCTGATCGTGCTGCTGTTCCTGTTCGCCCTCCTGCTGGCGGTCGGGCAGACCCCGCTGCCGTTCGTTCCGGACGGCACGGCACTGGTGGTGGCGCCCGAAGGCGAACTGGTCGAGGAACTGACCGGCGATCCCCTCGATCGGGCGCTGGAAGAGGTGCTTGGGGAAGGCCGGCCGGAAACCCGGCTGCGCGACCTGCGCGAGGTGATCGAGGCGGCCGCCGACGATGCCCGGATCCGCACCCTGGTCCTGGACCTCGAGAACCTGCAGGGGGCCGGATTGCCGCAGCTGCAGGAGCTCGGCCAGTCGCTCGAAATCTTCCGAGCCTCCGGCAAGCCGATCTACGCCTGGGGCGCCTGGTACGACCAGCGCCAGTATTACCTGGCCGCCCTGGCCGACGAGGTGTACCTCGACCCCGATGGCGTGGTCCTGATCGAGGGCTTCGACTTCTTCCGCCAGTACCTCAAGGGCACGGCGGACAAGCTGGGTGTGGACATCCACGTGTTCAAGGTCGGCACCCACAAGTCGGCGCCGGACACCTTCACCCGCAGCGACATGTCCGCGGAGAACCGTGCAGAAGCCCGGGCCTGGGTCACCGCGCTGTGGGAGGCCTGGAAGCAGGACGTGGCCACGGCCCGTGAACTGCGCCCGCAGGCCCTGCAGGCTTATGCCGACGACGCGGGCCGCGGCGGTCTGCGCGAGGTCGATGGCGACCTGGCCCAATATGCGTTGACCCGCTCGCTGGTCGACGGCCTCAAGACCCGGGAACAGTTCGAGACCCTGGTCGCCGAGGTGGCCGGTGAGCCCAAGGACGGCTACGGGTTCGAATCCGTGGGCTGGCGCTCGTATCTCTCCGTGCTGAAGTCCGAGCATGCGCTGGAGCGCCACAGCGACGCCAACGTCGGCATAGTGGTGGCGGCCGGCGACATCATGGACGGTGAGCAGGCGCCCGGTGCCGTGGGCGGCGAGAGCTTGTCAGGGCTGCTGCGTGAACTGCGGGAGGATGACTCCATTCGGGCCGTGGTCCTGCGTATCGACAGCCCCGGCGGCAGCATGTACGCCTCCGAACAGATCCGCAGGGAAATTCGCAGCCTGCAGGAGGCCGGCAAGCCGGTGGTTGCCTCCATGTCCTCGGTCGCAGCCTCGGGCGGCTACTACATCGCCGCGCCTGCCGACCTGATCGTGGCCGCGCCGACCACGATTACCGGATCCATCGGCGTGTTCGCGCTGTTCCCGACCCTCGAGCGCAGCCTCGGCAAGCTGGGGATCACCCTCGATGGCTTCGGCACCACCGAACTGGCCGGTGCCGGGCGCCTCGACCGCAACATGAACCCGGCCTTTGCGCAGGTCCTGCAGTCGAGCGTCGAACACGCCTACCGAAAGTTTGTCGGCATGGTTGCCGAGGAACGCAACCGCGATTTCGCCGAAGTCGACGGCATTGCGCAAGGCAAGGTCTGGTCCGGCGCCGACGCGCAGGCGGCTGGACTGGTCGACAGGCTGGGCAACCTCGACGACGCCATCGCCCTGGCTGCCGAACTGGGCGAACTGCCCGAGGATTTCGGCGTCGACTGGATCCAGCCGGAGCTCAGCTGGAGTGAGGCGCTGGTGCTGCGACTCAAGGCGGGCACCACCCTGAGCCTCAGGACACTCGGCCTCGAGGTGCCACGCCCCGCAGCGATGGTCATCGAGCCAGCGGTCCGAGATGTCGAGAACCTGCTCCTGATGGGCCGCGAGGGGCGTCCGGTGTATTGGTGCGCCTGCCGGGTGCGCTGAACGCGTCGGCTCAGGCTGCCCAGTCCAGGATCACCTTGCCTGAAAGGCCGCTGTTCATCACCTCGAAGGCTTCCTGGAAGCCGCTGACCGGATAGCGGTGGGTGATGATCGGCGTAACGTCGAGCCCGCTCTGCAGCATGGCTGCCATCTTGTACCAGGTCTCGAACATCTCCCGCCCGTAGATGCCCTTGATCACCAGGCCCTTGAAGATGACCTCGTTCCAGTCGATGGCGACCTCCGCGGGCGGGATGCCCAGCAGCGCCACCCGCCCGCCGTGGTGCATCACCCGCAGCAGGTCGCGCAGGGCATTGGGGTTGCCTGACATCTCTAGCCCCACGTCGAATCCTTCCTCCATGCCCAACTCGGCCATGACGCTGTCGATGGAATCGGTGGCGACGTTCAGGGCACGAGTGGCTCCCATGCGGCGAGCCAGCGCCAGGCGGTAATCGTTGACGTCGGTGATCACCACATGCCGCGCGCCCACGTGCCGGGCGATTGCGACAGCCATGATCCCGATGGGCCCGGCGCCGGTGATCAGCACGTCCTCGCCCACCAGGTCGAAGGAGAGGGCGGCATGGGTTGCATTGCCCAGCGGATCGAGGATGGCTGCGACGTCGTCGCTGATGGCCTCCGGCAGCCGGAACACGTTACTGGCTGGCAAAACCATGTGTTCGGCAAAGCACCCCGGTCGGTTGACCCCGACGCCGATGGTGTTGCGGCACAGGTGCCGGCGTCCGGCGCGGCAGTTGCGGCAGTGCCCGCAGGTGATGTGGCCCTCGCCCGATACCCGGTCACCGACCCGGAACCCTGCGACCTCCGTGCCCAGTTCGACGACCTCGCCGCAGTATTCGTGACCCACCTGCATGGGCACCGGTATGGTCCGCTGCGCCCAGGAGTCCCAGTTGTAGATGTGGATGTCGGTACCGCAGATGGCGGTCTTGCGCATCCGGATCAGTACGTCGTTCGGTCCCACGGCCGGCGGATCGACCTGCTCCATCCAGATGCCCGGGGTACGCTGCGACTTGACCAGTGCCTTCATGGGTGCCTCAGGTGATGAGGCCGAGCTCGCGCCCGGCCTGGGCGAAGGCAGCGACGGCCGCCTCCAGTTGCGGCCGTTCGTGCGCGGCGCTCATCTGGGTGCGAATGCGGGCGGCGCCCTGCGGCACCACCGGAAAGGAGAAGCCGACCACGTAGGTGCCGAGCTCCAGCATGCGCTCCGCCAGGCGTGCGGCCACGGTGGCCTCGCCGAGCATGATGGGTACGATGGGGTGCTCGCCCGGGACCACCTGGAAGCCGAGTGCCGTCATCTCCTGCCTGAACCAGGTGGTGTTGGCCCACAACCTCGCACGCAGTTCGGGCATGGAGTCCAGCAGGTCGAGCACCCTGAGCGTGGTG
>JAUMBX010000049.1:0-2088 GCA_032119515.1 Steroidobacteraceae bacterium
GGTACCGTACCCACACGCGCATAGCGATTGTTGACGCTTCCGGTTCCAAGAAAATGCACGCGGGTTCCGTCGTATTCGATTAGCGTCGGGTCTGCCTCGTTGACAATGCGCGGATGTACAATCGCGATCCGTTCGGGATCGGCATCGTAGGCGTTGATCATCAGGTTCAGCGCGTCTGGCTCGGGATGCGTATCGATATCCAGCAACAATACTAGATCAGTCACCGCAGCTTCGAGTAAGCGATTCCTGCCGCCCGCAGCGCCCTCGTTGACTGAATTGGCAATGACGCGCAGATCACGACCGTAATTTGCCAGGATCTCCAGGGATTCGTCGGTCGACGCGTTATCCAGGACAATGATTTCCTCGATCGGCCCGTAACGGACCGCTCGCAAACGTTCGATTGCCTTGGGGATATTGGCAGCCCCATTAAAATTGAGGACGCCGATCGTGACTTTCTGGTGCGCCGCTGACATGGTCGTCTCACTAGGATCCAATGACTACCGCTCATGTGGCAGCTTACGCGACCAGTCCGCCAATATTACCCGCCATCCGGACGTCTTAGAATAGAGCCGATCCAGCGTCGTTGAAACGACCCTCGAATTTTCGCTATTACATAAGGAACACTAACAGTGTTGTTTACCACTTCCTGCCCGAGGCGCTCACTGCAACCGTGAAGGCAGACGCACCGGCTCCAGCGGTTGCGCCACAGCCCGTCACTCCGGTGCAGGACACCGACACGAAGGCCGACTCGCCACCGCTGCCCAGCGCCCTGACCCGGTAGCGGTAGGTCCCGGAGGACAGTTCCTCGGCGAGGGAGCTCAGGTCGGCACCGACCGGCATGGTGACCGTCGAGGCCCAGGCAGCCCGCTTGGGATGCCAGGTTTCCCGAACGACCTCGTAGGACTCCTCGTGAGAGACGTCCATCCAGGTGACGGTGGCCGTCGCGGTGGACCCGTTCCAGCTCACGCTGGCGGCAGCCGGAGCTTGCGGAATTGGCTCTGAGGCAGGCGTGGCGACCAGCACCGCATTCGAGTAGCCCGAGCTGCCGGCTGAGTTGTAGGCCACGACGCGGAAGCTGTACGACTGGCCCGCCTCCAGCCCGGTGTGGCTGAAGGACGTGGTGCCTGCCGAAAGCGTTGCCACCACCGCATAGTCGCCCGTGCTGGCTCGCTCGACGCGATAGCCGGACTCATCGCCGGCATTGTCGAGCCAGCTCAGGTCGATGCGGGTGGAAGACACCGCCACACCGGTGAGGCCCGTGGGCGCAGCCGGGAGAGCCGTGACGCCACCGCGAAAGGCCGCGATCAGGGGCGCCGTCTCGTTCATCGAGCGGGCGTTGTCGGCCGCCTGCCTCGAATCGAGGTCATGATCGATCCCGGTCTGGGCCGCGCCATTGAACAGGACGCGAGGGTTGGAGAAATAGTTCATGCGCTCGCCGGTGCAGCTGTAGGACATGACCGTCCGGAAACTCTGGCCATTGGCCAGTTCCGGATGGTCGCAGGTGCGGTAACCGTAGGAGTAGGCGAAGGCACCCGGGCTGCCCTTGGCGTTGGCCCGATCATGGGCGTTACCCTGGTTGTGGCCGACTTCGTGGGCCAGGGTATGGCCACTGAAGCAGGTAGGTAGCACCACGTTGAAGGCGCCGGTGGCATCCGGGTTGATGTAGGCGTAACCACAATAGTCGGTATCGAGGGTAACCAGCGATACCAGGTCGGCGTTGTGCGCATCACGCAGGGTGTGCACGTCGTCCATGTAGCCGTCACCGGTCGAGCGCAGGCGGGAGAGCGCCTCCTGCATCGAGCCCGTCTCCACGTACTGGGTCACCGCCATGCCCACCAGGTTCAGATGGATGCCTACCTCACTGTTCTGGTAGCCGGCATTGGCGGCGGCGACCGCGTTGACGATGCGGGTCTGCAGGTTGGCTTCACCGCCGGACCAGCTGACCGCAGCGGGCGTGTAGACCACCAGCAGGTCCTGGGTGATCGGCGCCGCAGGTGTCGCAGCGCTACCCGACACGACCAGGTCGGCCCCGCTCATCGAACCGCCCGACTGCGGATCACCCTCGGGCGCAAAGGAGCCCTCATCGAC
>JAUMBX010000049.1:2098-14133 GCA_032119515.1 Steroidobacteraceae bacterium
CGCGGTGCATGAAACCGTGCACGTTGCCGCGATAGCTGGTCACCGAGAACAGGCTGCCGGGCTGGCCCTCGAACTGGCCGAGCCAGCTGCGCTCACCGCGTCGACCGACGAACTCGTGCTGGCGCACCGCCACTGCCATCCGGCCGTCGGCGAGCGGGAGCGAGATGCGACCCGCATCCAGCGCAGCAGAATTGAAGCGGCCCTCCACGCCCGAGGACGGCAGGGCACGCTCCGGGAGCGCGGCGGTGCGGGCCGGAGTGCGATCGAGGATCAGGGCCTGGGCCCGCGGCGCAGAGGCGGCGGCAATGGCCGTGGAGAAAGTCAGGGTCAGGAAAGCAGCAGCCAGCGTCAGAAATTTCACTCTTGTCTCCCGTTTCGTTGCCAGGGCCGAACTGCGGCCTGGACTGTCGATACGGGGCGAGTGAACGCTGGCACATTCCCCGCGACCAATATAGGGGAAACTGCCTATGCGGAAGTGTGAATCAGTACTCCGCGATCGGCCGCGCGAGTATCCTATGTAAAATCGCGGGTGTTTTCTTACGGAATCGAGGGGGGCTCACCGTGGAAGCTCGTTGGGACGTCCTGCTGACGGGTGGACTGGTGATCGACGGCAGCGGCGTACAACCAGTGATCGAAGACTTGGCCCTCGGCAACGGCCGTGTCCAGTGCCGCGGCCAGAACCTCGATCGATCGCGTGCCGAACGCGTCGTCGACGTCAGCGGCTGCTGGGTGACTCCCGGACTCATCGACCTTCACACCCACCTCGACCTCGAGGCCGAGATCGACGCGGGCCTCGGCGAGGTCCTCAGGCACGGTACGACCACGGTGCTGATGGCCAACTGCTCCTTGGGACTCGCCTACGGCAACCAGCGTCGCAATGGCGAGGATCCGCTGGTGGACTGTTTCGCACGCGTGGAGAACGTGCCCAAGCACGTACTCCGCAAGGTGGCCGACCGGGCGGTATGGAACACCTCGGCGGGCTATTTCGAGCACCTCGACCAGCTGGCCCTGGGGGCCAACGTGGTCCCCATGATTCCCCATTCCATGCTGAGGGCAGAGGTCATGGGCCTGCGTGGCTCCGTCACCCGCCAGCCCGGGAAAGCCGAACTCGAGTCCATGGAGGAGCTGCTGGAACGGGCCATGCAGGAGGGCTACGTGGGCTTCTCCACCGATGCCCTGCCCTTCCATTTTCTCGCTGAAGACCCTCACCGGCAGACCAAGATCCCCTCCCAGTGGGCGACCTACGGCGAACTCAAGCGCCTTACGGCAGTACTCCGGCGCCACGGCAGGCTCTGGCAGGCTACGCCGCCCAAGGACCATCCCCTGCAGGCGGTCCGCAACTTCCTGTTGAGCAGCGGCCGCCTGTTTGGCCAACCTCTCAAGGTGACGGCCGTCGCCGCACTCGACATCGCAAGCAATCGCAACATCCGCCGGTTGGGCACCACCCTGACCCGGGTGCTGAACTCCAGGCTGGTGAAAGGCCACTTCCGCTTCCAGGCCCTGGCGGCACCGTTCAGGGTGTACTGGGACGGACCGGTCAATCCGCTCGCCGAGGAAATCCCCGCCCTGCGGGAACTGAACCTGCTCGACCTCGAGGACCGCGAGGGCAGGCGGCGGCGGCTGGAGGATACTGCCTTCCGTCAACGCTTCAGCCGCATGTGGATGACCGGCAAGCAGGGCGGGCTGGCGGGACTGAAGCGGCGACTGCGCCTGGAGACCATGGCCTTCGATCGGGCGCTGGACCAGATGTTTTTCTACTCGGGATGCCCGGCGCCCTGGGCAGGCGAAAGCTTCCAGGCAGTCTTCGACCGACTCCGGGGCTGGCGTGGCGATGCCTCACTGGCCCGCGACGCCGACGAGGCATCCGTGTTCAAGGCGGCCCCGCCCGATGCAGACAAAGAAGCGGGTTTCATGCTGTACCTGTTCCACCGCTTCGACCTGGCCCTGCGCTGGTGGACGGTGTCGGCCAACCGCGACCCGGCGACCGTGCGAGAGCTGTTGAACCACCCGCAGATCCTGCCCGGGTTCAACGATTCCGGGGCCCACCTGACCAACATGGCCTTCTACGACTGCAACCTGCGTTGCCTGCAACTGGCCCAGCAGGAGGGCATCGAGCGGGTCGCCAGCCAGGTAGGCAGGCTGACTCGCGAACCGGCGCAGCTGATGGGGGTCGAGGCCGGCAGGATCGAGGTCGGTGACGTGGCCGATCTGGCAGTCATCGACCCCCGGGCGCTGGCCGCTTACGACTCCGAAGCCTCGCATCGCTTCATCTGGCGCGAAGACTACCAACACGAGCAGCTGGTCAACCGCTCGGAGGGGGTAGTCCGCCAGGTCTACGTGGGCGGCAGGCTGGCCTGGGACGGTGCGCAGCTTACGCCCGAGGTGGGCAAGGCGCGACTGGGAAGGGCGCTGCGCTACAGCCAGGCCGCAGCCTAAGGCAGGGCCTCCGTCGAGATCACCACCCCGGTGGCACCCTCGGGACCGGCCGATACCCGCAGACTGGCCCCCGCCTGAGCCCAGTAGAACTCGCCCGCCGCCACGCTGCCGACGCCGTCCACATCGAGCCGGCCCTCGGTGAGGAAGCACATCCATGGGAACGGAAAAACCACCTCCGCCGGCGAGGCGTTGGCCTGTACCTGCAAGCGGAACACCAGGGGCCCATCGTCCGGCATCTCGTCGCGGGTGGGCACTGCCTGACCCGATCGCCACAGCGGCGCACTGGCCAGGTCGCGACGACCCGCGGGGGCACGGAAGCGCGTCAAACGGTCGGTCAACGGTTCCGGCACCTCATACAGGTCGGCCCAGTTCAGGCCGATCTCGCCGCCGAGGCTGAACAGGTGGAAACGCGTGCCCTCCGGTCCGGCTTCCTCGGGGCCGTAGGCATGACCCGCCTTGACCCACCGCAGGCTGCCGGGCCCGAAACTGCCCTCCTCGCCGATGCGCATCTCGCCCGCCGTCATGAGGTAAATGGTGTCATGCGGATGCCAGTGCAGGCCGGCGTGAAAATCCGGGGGAAAGTCGGCCTCGATGAGGAACGGCTCGGCGCTCCTGAGGATTCGGACCGGGGTGGTGGGTCGATGATGGGGATCCGGATATTGGTCCCAGGTGAAGTCGTCGGGACGGATGCAGCCGCTCTGTTCGCTCATGACGATACCCTCGTAGACCTGACTCCCTTCAGGCTAGCACCTCTGCACCGGCGGCGTCTGCCCGATCAACCATCGCGGCAGCCCCGAAACGCCGGAGGCACCAGACGGCCCGCTCGAACAGGCTGGTCAGCCTGAGCACTTCGATGCGCTCGCCGTCGCTCAGGTCGACCTCGCCGGCCAGGTAACGGCGACGCATGGCCTCCATCATGGGGCCGCGGTCCTCGGTCATCGTCGCGAGCATGTCCAGCTCCTCGCGATCCTCCTGCTCCAAGCCGCTGATGGCCGTCAGTACCATGGCATCCAGCGACTCAACCATGGCCGAGCGCATGCGTGCCAGGGCGGACCCATCGCCAGTCACCCCGGCCAGGTCGCGACAGGCTTCCTCCAGTCCGGCCAGCAGTTCTTCCCTGCGCTGCTGACGGACCAGCCACTCGGTGAGTTCCGGCGACAGGTTGCGCGCAGCCAGGCGAGCCTGGAAAGCCTCGATGGCACGGTGGACGCTTTGGTAGGCGGCATGACGGGATGCCAGCTCGGCAGCCTGGCCGGGGTCGGCCACCCGTGCCAGTTCGAGGTATTCGGGGAGTCGGCGCAGGAGCCGGAGCTGCTCTCGTTCCGCCAGCATGAGCATCGCGGCCGGCGACTCGCTGGCCTCGTCCTGGAGGTACATCGGCCGCGACAATTCCTCGTCCCGGGTGGCCGGGGACAGTCGCTGGATCAGTGGCAGAAGCCCCGAGAGCGCCAAGCCGAGTGCAGCGGGCGTCAGCAGGTTGAGCGCCAGCGCCACCGCCGCGACCTGCAACCCCAGGGAGTCTCCCAGCAGTTCCGTCGCCGGGCGGATCAGGCCCTGAGGCCCGGCCAGGGCCCAATCCAGCCCCAGTAGAAATCCCATCAGCAGCACGCCGGCGACGTTGTAGAGCATCTGGGCCACGACCACCTGCCGCGGCTCGCCCCGAAAATTCACCCCGGTCAACCAGGTGATCACGCTGGAGCCGAGGTGCGCACCGAGCACGGCCATGACGGCGGGCTCGAAACCCAGCAGCCCACCATTGGCGAAGGTCACCACGATCAGGATGATGGACATGTGCGACTGGGCCATGACGGTCAGCACCAGCCCTGCCAGCAGGGCGTTGAACAACGAGGCATTGACGGCACCCATCAGCGATTCGAAGCCACCGATCCCGGTCAGGGAACCCGCCGAGGCGGAGATCATCTTGAGGCCGAACAGCATCAGCGCGAGCCCGAACACAGCGTTGGCGGCCCCCTGCAGGGGTCGCGGACGCTCGAAGGCAATGCAGGCTCCCGTGACGCCAAGCAGGAACAGCGCGAACAGGTGGATGGGGAACACCGCGGCCGTGATGATCAGCGTGCAGCCGAGGTTGGACCACAGCGCCACCGGCACGGCATGGCGCACGTCGATGAACCCGCCCTGCACGAAGGAGGCCATGATGAACGAGGTGGTTCGTCCGCTCTGGGTAACGAAGCCGGTGACGGTGCCGAACACGGCCGCCAGCCAGTTGTTCTGGCTGGCCCGACGGATCCGCACCCGGATCTGGTCACTGATCAATCCCGACAGGTTGCGGCCGATCATCTTGACGCCGACAAAGAACAGTCCAAGGCCGGCGAGGGCGTTCAGCAGGATTTCAGGCGCATCAATTTCCACTCCCTGATTTTGGCGGCTCGGCAGCGGGAGGGAAACAATAATATTTCTGTAACAAACTCAGGCGAAGATCAGTTCCATCAGCGAAAAATCGTCGTCGAAAGTGTCCCGGCCCTGCAGCGAGGCGACCGCCTTGCGTACACCATCGATGTTGGCCGCACCCGCTGGCTGCGGGTCGGCAACCAGCTCGATGAAATCATCGAGCACCATCTCGTTGCCGTCCGTCTTGCGGACCTCATAGACCCCGTCGCTGAACAGATAGAGTCGGCTGCCTGCCGGCACCTCGGCCTCGCCCACGGGGTACTGGACGCCCTCCATGGCGCCGATGGGCAGCGCATTGGCAATCAGGCGACCGGGGTGGCGTGTGCCCGGTGGGAACAGCAGCGCCGGTGGATGTCCGGCGGTCGCAAACTTGAGTTTCCGGTCGGCCGGCCGGAACACGCCGTACCAGATGGTGAAGTACATGTTGTTGTGCTGCTCCATCGGGAAGACTTCGTTGAGTCCGGCGAGCACCTGATCGGGCTCGCGAAAATCGATATTGCGCAGGGCGCGGGCCGAGAGTGTGTTCATGGCCGACACCGACAACAGGGCGGCGCCGACTCCGTGGCCACAGACGTCGAGCACGTAGGCCGCGAAATGCTCATCGTCTACCCAGTGATAGCCGAAGGCATCCCCCCCGAGCGAGGTGGAAGACTCGAAATCCCAGCGCACACCGATCGGCCCCTCAAGGGTAGCCGGCAGTCGAGAACGCACGTACTCCGCCGCCTCGGCAAGCTCCGCAGCGAGGGCGCGCTGGCTCTCGGCCAGCGCGGCGAAGGCCGCATTGCGCTCCAGCAGCAGGTTGTAGCCCGTCGAGTGGTAGCGGATCCTGGCCAGCAACTCGATCTTGTCCGGCAACTTGACCAGATAGTCGTTGGCACCGCGCGCGAAGCACTCTGCCTTCACCACCGGCTCCTCCTTGCTGGAGAGCACGATGGTCGGAACGTGGCGCAGCTCGGGGTGGGCGCGGTAGGCGTCGACCAGCGAAAGGCCTTCCACGCCCGGCATCACCAGGTCCTGGAGGATGACCGTCGGCCGGAAGGATTCCGCAGTCGAGACGGCATCCTCCGGTTTCTGGCAGTACTCGAAGACGAGGCCGGGCTCATCGACGACCAGGCGCCTCACGGCCTCGCCTATCATGCGCTGGTCGTCGACCAGCAGCACCCGTATGGCTCGTGTTTCGCTCATGCAACTCGCTCCTGACAAAAATGGTTGATTCGCGGCGCGATCCTGCCCAGCGGCAGGACCTCGACGGCGGCGCCCAGCTCGGCTGCGGCGGCTGGCATACCGTATACCACGCTGGAGGCACGGTCCTGGGCAATGGTATGGTGTCCGGCCTGGCGCATGGCCAGCAGCCCCTCGGCGCCGTCCCTGCCCATCCCGGTCAACAGCACGCCCAGGCTGCCCGCAGGCGCATACCGCGCAGCGCTCTTGAAGAATTCGTTGACCGACGGATGGTAGAAGTACGCGCGCGGCTCGTCCTGGTAGTCGAAAGCCGCGCCAGCGCGCAGCACGAGATGGCTGTGGGAACGTGCCAGGTAGGCCCGTCCGGGGCGGGGATGCTCGCCGGCCACGGCGAAGGACAGTGGCAGGCGTGAGCGGCTGGCCAGCCAGTCCCGCAGGCCCTCCACGAAGCCGTCGTTGATATGCTGCAGCAGGACGACCGGAGCAGGCAGCTCCTTCGGTAGCTCGGCAAGGATTCCTGCCAGCGCGGCGGGCCCGCCAGTGGAGGTGCCGATGGCCACCAACGGCGCACCTTTCGGCAGCGCGGACTCCTGGCGTGAGGGGACTGCCGGACGGGACGGGGTGGATCGTGGCGCCGCAGCGCCGCAGATCGCCTCTATTTTCCGCCGCAGCTCGGCACCATCGTCCGCGCCTCGGCGGTCGCCGACCACCGGCGTGGTGCAGGCATCCAGCGCGCCATGACCCATCGCCTCATAGACGAGGTCCATGTTGCCTTCCACGGTAGCAGTCACCAGCAGGATCGGGCAGGGCGTAGCCGCCATGATCCGACGGGTGGCTTCCACTCCGTCCACGTTGGGCATCACGAGGTCCATGAGCACGATGTCCGGCAGGTCCGCTGCGCAGCGCTCGACGGCCTCGGTGCCGTCTGCCGCCGTCCAGGCGACACTCATCCCGGGCCCAGCCTTGACCGCGCGCTCGAGTACCGCTGTGGCCAGCTTGAGGTCGTTGACGATGCCGATGCGCAGGGTCAAGAATTCAGCGCTCGGGGCCGCCGATGAGATCCAGCACCGCCGCCACCAGGGCCTGATCGAGCAGACCGCCCTTGGCCAGGTAGCGATCGGCACCGACCTCGAGGCCTCGCATGCGATCCTCTTCCCTGTCCTTGTAGGACACCACCACCACGGGCAGGCGTTCGAGCCGGGCGTCACCACGGATACGCCTTACCAGCTCGATCCCGTTCATCCTCGGCATGTCCACGTCGGTGACCACCATGTCGTAGGCACCGAGACGCACCGCGCTCCAGGCCTCGACCCCGTCCACCGCCACGTCCACCAGGTAACCTGCGTTTTCCAGCAGCTGACGCTCGGCCTGCCGGACGGTCAGCGAGTCATCCACCACCAGCACGCGCCTGCGTTCCGGTCCCTCGTCGCGTCGGTCGCGCTGACGGCCCGGACGGCGCAGCCGTCCTTCGCTCACCAGGGCATCGATCCCGCGCACCAGCTGGTCAATGTCGAGGAACAGGATGATGTGCCCCGCATCATCGGTGGAGTAGGCGGCGACGTCAGGCAACTCGCCGAGACGGGGGTCCAGCGGCCGGACCACCAGGTTGGATTCGCCCACGAACTGGTCGACGAGCAGCCCGTACTGGCGCCCACCCTCGGCCACCACCAGAACCGAACAGATGGGCAGGTCTGCAGCATGACCCTCGAGCTCCAGCACCTCGGCAGCCGGCACGAGCGCTACCTCCGCACCATCCACGTGCAGGTAGGGCCTGCCCTCGATGGTCCGGATTTCCTCCCGCGGAGGCCTGAGTGCCCGCTCGACGCGCTCCAGCGGCACTGCAAAACGGTCGCCGGCGATGTCGACCAGCAGGGCACGCGACACCGCGCGGGTGATCGGCAGCTCGAGGTTGAAGGTCGTGCCCTTGCCGGGGGCGCTGTGGAGCGTGACCGCACCACCGGCCTCCTGCACCATGCTGCGAACCGCATCGAGGCCCACGCCGCGCCCGGAAATCTCGCTGACCTTGGCGGCAGTGGAAAACCCGGGCAGGAACAGGAACTCGTATAGTTCCTCGGCCGAGAGCCGCTCGGCCTTGTCCGGCGTCTCCAGTCCCCGGTCGACGACGGCCTTACGCAGCCGTTCGGGGTCGATTCCACGGCCGTCCTCCGCCACGGTCACCAGCAGTCGGCCGGCCCGGTGGCTGGCAGCCACGCGCAGACTGCCCTCCGCGGGCTTGCCGGCACGCCGACGGTCCTCGGGAAGTTCGAGTCCATGGTCGAGGGCGTTGCGCAGGATGTGGTTGAGCGGCGCCTCCAGGCGCTCGAGGATCTCCCGGTCGATCGCCGTCTCCTCCCCTGCCAGCGTCAGCCGGCAGGACTTGCCCAGTTCGCGCGAGAGGTCGCGCACCAGGCGGGGAAAGCCCTTGAGGATGGTGCCGAAGGGCAGCATCCGGCTGGCCAGGGTCTCGCGCGAGAGGCGGTTGGCCAGCAGGGTCGAACGACGCGCGAACTGCTCGAGCTGTTCATCGCGCCGGGTTGCCAGCCGACGACATTCCTCCAGCCGGTCGATGGCCGAGGCGAGAGCGGAACCGGCCGTGGCGATACTACCCTCTCCTTCCAGGCTGGCGCGCAGGCGGCCGAGCGCCTCACGCAACTCGCGATGTCCCTCCCGCAGCAGGGCCGCTTCGTCGACCAGCCGCTCGAGACGCCCCGCCTCCACGGCGGTCTCTGCGGCCATCGCCGTCAGCCGGGCGAGCGCCTCGGTGGACATGCGGATGCCCTTGTCGGCGCCCTTGCGGGCGGCCGGGGTGGGCGGTGCCTCCTGAATCGGGACGGCAGGGGATGGCGCTTCACGGACCGGGGCGGCGGGAGGGAGCGCCTGCACGGGGGCCGCAACCACGCCGGAGCGCAGGTCCTGCATCCTGCGCACCAGTGCCGGCACCTTGCCGGCCAGGGCAGCGACGTGGCTGCCATCATCGCGCGCCACGCTGCCGATGAAATCCACCGCCCCCAGCAGCACGTCCACCGCGGCCGGACCCACCGTCACCTCAGACTTCAGCGCGGCGACGAAATAATCCTCCAGCACGTGCGAGACCTTGACCAGCGGGTCGAGCCCCACGATCCGCGCCGCACCCTTCAGCGAATGCGCCGCCCGCATCAGGCCGTCGAGCACCGACTTGCCATCTGCTGTCGTCTCCAGCGCCACCAGCCCCTCCGCCAGGGCGGACAGTTGCGTCTCGGCCTCCTCGGCAAACAGCTCCAGCAGCGACGAATCGATGGGTTCGCTCACCGGCAGACGTCCTTGAGGCCGTGGAAGACCAGCGCTTCCTCCAGCAGGCCGACATCGCCACGACCGCCGCTGAAGACGAACTCCGTGAATCCTGCGGTACCCTCCTCCACCGTGGCCGGCGGTCGGCGGAGCTGACCGCTGGTGACGCGCCGGATGCCTTCCACCTCGGCCACCGCAAAGGCCCAGGCCGCGCCCTCGCGCTCGATGACCAGCATGCGCTCCCAGGCACGCTGCTCCTTGCCAGCAGGCACGGCGCTGCCGAGCAGTCGAGCGAGATCCACGCAGGGCAGCACCTCACCGCGCAGGTTCACCAGGCCGCGCAGGCGCGGATCATCACGGTGGGGCAGGCGCCGGACCGGCAGCGGATCGGCCACCTCCCGGATCGCAGGCGTCGGCAGGGCGAGCCATTCACTGCCGAGGCGGAACACGGTGACTGAGCGCAGCTCCTCTCGTGCCGTGGCCGAATCCTTGCGAGCGACCCGCTCGCGCCACTCGCCAAGGTAGCCTGGCGGGGCAGGCTGCTCCAGCAGGCTGCGGCCGATGCTGGCGTAGGTCTCGCAGTTCCGGCAGTGGACGTGCTGGACCAGCAGCGGGCAGCTGCGATCACCCCAGATCCCGATCCGGTCGAAACAGGGCGAGGCCTGCTCGCTCATCGGGCACCCCCCCGGTCGGGCAGGCTGCGGCGCAGGCGCGCAGCGTGTTCGGCCTCACCACCAGCCTCCAGGAGCAGCGAGAACTGCTCGCGACTGGGGCCATGGGATGGATCGAGGTAGAGGGCACGCTGGTAGGCGCGCCGAGCCTCGCTGGCATCGCCCAAGGCCGAGTACAGCAGACCGACAAGGTATTCGTGCTCGGCTATCCCGGGCTCCCTGAGCCGCAGTGCCTCGGCCATCTCGAGGGCTTCCCGATATCGACCGGCATCGGCCAGTTTCCCGGCTTCGCTCGCCCCACCCCGCAGCCTCGGTGAGCCCGATGCAGCGATGGTGAGCGGCCTCGCCGGCAAACCAACCCGGACAGGCTTGGCGGCTGGGGCGGGCGCCTGACGCAGGAAGGCAAAACTCGACCCATCCGGCACCGCAGTCAGCGGCAGGTCCCGAACCAGCGCGGCCTCGGCGTGGCCGAGCACCAGGGCACCATCCGGCGCGAGACTGGCGAGGATCTCGGCCAGCAGCCGGGCGCGCGTCGGCGCATCGAGATAGATCAGCAGGTTGCGGCAGAAGACCACATGGTACGGGGCGCCGCGCGCCACCGTCCCCGGCTCGGCCAGGTTGGCTTGCTCGAAGCGGACGCCGGCGAGGTAGCGTGGATCCAGCTGGAAGCTGCCGTCCGGCAGCTCGGCAAAGTAGCGCGATGTCAGCTCCTGGGGCAGCGAGCGCAGCGCGCGGGGTCGGTAGCGGCCTGCGCGGGCCAGCTCGAGACCGCGAAGGCTCAGGTCCAGCCCATCAACGTGGACGTCTGGGAGCCTCATCCCCACCCGAAGGGCAGCCAACAGGATCGAATAGGCCTCCTCGCCGTTGGCGCAGGGAGCGCTCAGCACCCTGAGCGCGCCGCGGGCAGGCCAACCCCGCTCCCGCAGCCATCCACACAACCATTCGAAGGGCCGCCCGTCCCTCCAGAACCAGCTCTCACGAACCAGCAACTCCTCCACCAGCTCCCGCTGCTCGGTGATGTCGGTACGCAGCCTCGAGAGGAGCGCCTCGGGCGGCAAGCCGAGCGTCTTTCCGCGCCGGCCGACGGCGGCTTGCAGCAGGCCATCGGTGCAGATCTCCGCCGAGAGCCCCACCAGCGAGCACAGCCGCCGAGCCTCCTCCAACAAGGCCGCGACGGTCACGGTCCGCTCCCGGGGAACAAGGCCTCCCGGATCTCACGACTGAGCAGACGATCGAGCTCGACCACCTGCACCAGCTGCTCGCCCTCACCGACCACCTTGCCCAGATAGGGCGCGTCGGGCGTGGCGATACCGGGATCCATCAGTTGCTCCGCGGCCACCTCGCGTGCGTCGGTCGCCTCCTCGACCAACAGGCCGATCCTCGAGCCAGGTGGCCCGGCCCGATAGTGGGCGACCACGATACGGGTGCTGAGCCGCTGGGCTGCCGGCTTGCCGGTCGCCATCAGGGACAGGTCGATCACGGGAATGGTTCGTTCGCGATGGGCAAGCAGGCCGGCACACCCTGCCGGCGCGCCTCGCTGCGGCCTGAGCGCCACCGCAGGCAGGACCTCGACTAGGGAACGGGCATCGAGCCCGTAACGCTCGGCACCGATCCTGAACAGCACCAGGAGCATGCGCGGACCTAGCGGGTCCTGAAGCGGGCGATTTCCGTCTTCAGGTCCTCTACCGCCGCCAGCAGCTGCGCGGAGGCGGCACGAGTGGCCTGCGAGGATTCGCCCGACAGCAGTGCGATGTCACGCAACTGGAGCATGGCTTCGTTGATCTGCCCGGCCCCGGCCGCCTGCGCCTCCATGCCGCGGTGGGCGGCATCGAAGCGCGGCTTGAGCGACTCCACGCCCTCGATGACGGTGCCCAGCTGGGTACTGAGGGCGGTGACCTCACGCACACCATCGCGCACCCTGGCTGTGAAACGTGACATCTCCGCGACGCCGGAGGAGACCGATTCCTGGACCTCGCCGACCAGCCGACCGATGTCGAGAGTGGCGACTGCGGCCTGATCGGCCAGACGCCGGATCTCGCGCGAGACCACCGCGAATCCCGCACCGTACTC
>JAUMBX010000050.1:0-11225 GCA_032119515.1 Steroidobacteraceae bacterium
GCGTGGCCGGCTACATGCAGACCCACTACGAGCTGGTGGAGCTCTGCTGACCCTGACCCAGGTCGAGGTAATTCACGATCCCGCGCGCAGCCTCGCGACCCTCGAACACCGCGGTGACCACCAGGTCGGAGCCGCGCACCATGTCTCCCCCTGCAAACACCTTGCCGACGCTGGTCTGGAACGGCCGGCGGGGATCAGCCGTCACCCGGATACGACCATCGTCGTGGGTGGCCACCCCGGCCTCGAGCAGCCAGCCGGGTGGATCAGGACGGAAACCGAAGGCCACGATCACCGCATCGGCCTCGACGAACTGCTCGCTGCCCGGCACGACCTCTGCCTGACGCCGACCACGCGGCCCAGGCGGGCCCAGGCGGGTTTCCACCAGCTTGACGCCGCGCACTCCATTCTCGCCCACGATCTCGACCGGCTGCCGGTTGAACAGGAACTTGCAGCCCTCCTCGCGGGCACTCTTGTAGTCGCGGCGTGAGCCCGGCATGTTTTCCTCGTCGCGCCGGTAGGTACAAGTGACGCTGGCAGCTCCCTGACGGAGCGCTGTCCTGATGCAATCCATGCCGGTATCGCCACCGCCCAGGACCACCACCCGCTTGCCGGCCAGGTTGATCCAGCCCTGCTCGCCATCCAGCCCCAGCTCCCGGTTCACGTTGGAGATCAAAAACGGCAGCGCCTGATGGACACCGGGCAGTTCCTCGCCGGCAAAGCCGCCGCGCACGGATCGATAGGTGCCCATGCCCAGGAACACGGCATCATAAGAGTCCAGCAGGTCGGTAAAGGCGACGTCCCTGCCCACCTCGACGCCAAGGCGGAATTCAATCCCCATGCCCTCCATGATCTCCCGACGGGTCTCGACGACCTCCTTCTCCAGCTTGAACGGCGGGATGCCGAAGGTCAGCAGTCCGCCGACCCTGGGATAGCGATCGAACACGACAGCGCGCACGCCAGAGCGCGCCAGGATGTCCGCACAACCCAACCCGGCGGGACCCGCGCCGATGATGGCTACCCGGCGGCCGGTCTGGCGGACGCCGGACAGGTCGGGTCGCCAGCCCTGCTTGAGCGCCTCATCGGTGATGTACTTTTCGATGGAACCGATGGTCACCGCGCCGAGGCCATCGTTCAGGGTGCAGGCGCCTTCGCACAACCTGTCCTGCGGGCAGATGCGCCCGCAGACTTCCGGCAGGGAGTTGGTCTTGTGCGACAACTCCGCAGCCTCGAACAGCTTGCCGTCGTTGAGCAGCTGCAGCCAGTTGGGGATGTAATTGTGTACCGGACAGCGCCACTCGCAGAACGGATTGCCGCAGGCGAGGCAGCGACCCGCCTGCTCGGCCGCTGAGGGAGCCTCGAAGGGCGCATAGATCTCGCGATAGTTTGCCAGGCGCTGCTCGACCGGATATTTCTCCGGTTCGCGCCGCGGGATCTCCAGGAACTGCAGGTGGGGATTGGCCATGTTGGGTCCTAGGCAGCGCGTCGCAGGTTTTCGATCAGGCTGTCGACGTCGGCAGCCTTGGGCTTGACCAGCCAGAACTTGGGGGCGTAGCTGCGATAATCGTTGAGGATCTCACGGCCCCAGGCGCTTTGCGTCACCCGCTGATGGGTCTGCACCAGCGACAGCAGGTGCTGGTAATGGGCCTCCATGCCTTCCGACTGGATGCGGTGGATGTCTACCAGTTCGTGGTTGTAACGGTCCACGAAATCCCGATCGAGGTCCAGCACGTAGGCAAAGCCACCAGTGAAACCGGCGCCGAAATTGAGCCCGGTCCTGCCCAGCACGACCACCACGCCCCCCGTCATGTATTCGCAGCAGTGATCTCCTGCCCCTTCGATCACCGCGATGGCGCCGGAATTACGCACGGCAAAGCGCTCGCCGGCCGTGCCTGCAGCAAACAGTTCACCGCCGGTAGCCCCGTAGAGGCAGGTGTTGCCCATGATCGGCGTGTCCCTGGCGACGAAGCCCGAATCGGCTGGCGGGCGGAGCACTATGCGGCCAGCCGCCATGCCCTTGCCCACGTAATCGTTGGCATCACCCTCCAGTTCCAGCACCAGGCCACCCGCATTCCACACGCCCAGGCTCTGGCCCGCATTGCCGCTGAGGCGAACCGTCAGCGGGGCATCGGCCATGCCGTAGTTGCCGTAGCGTCTCGCAATCTCACCGGAGAGCCTTGCACCGATGGAGCGGTTGCGGTTGGTCAGTGCGTACTCGAACTGGCCGCCGCTGCGGGCCTCGATGGCCGGCAGCATGTCGCGGACCATCTGCTCCGCCAGGTCGCCGCGATCGAAGGGCCGGTTGCGGTCCTCCAGGCAGAACCGTGGGTTGCGGTCTGCGAGGCCGGCGGTCGAAAGGATCGGCGCGAGGTCGAGCTTTTTCTGCCTCGCGGTTTCGCCCTCGGCAATTTCCAGCAGTTCGGTGCGGCCGATCAGTTCGGACAGGCTCCTGACCCCCAGCGCAGCCATCCATTCGCGGCATTCCATGGCCACGAAGCGGAAGTAGTTCTCGACCATCTCGGGCAGGCCGACGAAGTACTTGGAACGCAGCACCTTGTGCTGGGTGGCGACGCCGGTCGCGCAATTGTTCAGATGACAGATACGCAGATACTTGCAACCCAGGGCGACCATCGGCGCGGTACCGAATCCGAAGCTCTCCGCCCCGATGGCGGCAGCCTTGATCACGTCCAGCCCGGTCTTCAAGCCACCGTCGGCCTGCAGTCGCACCCGGTGGCGCATGTCGTGGATGCGCAACGTCTGATGGGCCTCGGCCAGCCCGAGCTCCCAGGGAGTCCCTGCATACTTGATCGAGCTGATCGGCGAGGCGCCCGTGCCTCCGTCGTGGCCCGAGATGGTGATGAGGTCCGCATAGGCCTTGGTCACCCCCGCGGCAACCGTGCCCACGCCGGGCTCTGCCACCAGCTTCACGGACACCAGCGCCTGCGGATTGACCTGCTTGAGGTCGAAGATCAGCTGCGCCAGGTCCTCGATGGAGTAGATGTCGTGGTGCGGTGGCGGCGAGATCAGGCCCACACCCGGACGCGCGTAGCGCAGGGTGGCAATCATTTCGTTGACCTTGTGCCCCGGCAGTTGCCCGCCCTCTCCCGGCTTGGCGCCCTGGGCCACCTTGATCTGCAGCACGTCCGCACTGACCAGGTATTCAGGGGTTACCCCGAAACGGCCGGAGGCTACCTGCTTGATCCTGGAGTTGCGCTCCGTGCCGTAGCGCGCCGGATCCTCGCCACCCTCGCCTGAATTCGACCGCGCGCCGAGGCGGTTCATCGCGATGGCCAGCGCCTCGTGCGCCTCGGGCGACAGCGCGCCGAGCGACATGCCGGCGCTGTCGAAGCGGGTGAGGATTGTCTCGATCGGCTCCACTTCGTCGAGCGGCACGGGCTCACGGCCCGCTACCGGCCGGAACAGGTCGCGTAGGCAGGATGGGGGACGATCGTTGACCAGCGAGGCGAACAGACGGTAACGCTCATAGTCGCCGGTGATGACCGCGGACTGCAGCGTGGCCACCACGTCCGGGTTGTACATGTGGTACTCCCCGCCATGCACGTACTTGTGCAGCCCCCCGCGATCGAGGTCCTCGTTCGGGTCGAAGGCGCGCCGGGCAAGTTCCACCTGGTCCTGCTGCAAGTCTTCGAAGTCCGCGCCCTGCACCCGGCTCACGGTGCCACGGAAGCAGGTGTCGACCACGCTGTGGGCCAGGCCCACGATCTCGAACAACTGGGAGCCGCGGTAGCTCATGATGGTGGAGATGCCCATCTTGGACATCACCTTGAACAAGCCCTTGCGAATGCCGCGCCGATAACTGCGGCCCAGCTCCAGACGGGTCTTGGCGTCCATCTTGACCGAGCCCTTCTGCATCATGTCGAAGAGCGTCTGATAGGCCATGTAGGGATAGACGGCCGTGGCGCCATAGCCGATCAGGCAGGCGAAATGATGCGAGTCGCGCGCGGTGCCGGTCTCGACCACCAGGTTGCAGCGGCAGCGTAGGCCGGTCTCCACCAGCCGGTGGTGCACGGCCCCGGTGGCCAGCAAGGCATGGATGGGAATCCGGCCCGGCACCAGGTAACGGTCGGACAGCATGATCAGGTTCTTGCCACCGCGCACCGCCGCCTCGGCCTGGTTGCAGACCCTCTTCAGCGCTGCCTCCAGGCCATCCGCCGGGTCGTACTGCAGGTCGACGAATTCATGGTCGATGCCGATGTCCCGCATGCCGAGCAGCTGGCGCAGCTTGCGTTGCGACAGCACCGGGGAGTTCAGCACCACGTGACGGGCGTGTTCCCGGGTCGGCATGAACACGTTGCTTTCCGGGGCGATCATGGTCTGCAGCGACATCACGATCGACTCGCGCAGCGGGTCGATGGGAGGATTGGTGACCTGGGCAAACTGCTGCCGGAAATAGTCATACAGCGAGCGGATGCGACTGGACATCACCGCGACCGGCGTGTCGTCTCCCATCGAGCCCACCGCCTCGCTCTCGTCCTCGGCCAGCACCCGGATGATCTCGTCGCGCTCCTCGGCCGTGATGTTGAACATCTTCTGGTAGCGCGACAGCGTCTCGCGGTCGAATGGCTCGGCCGCCAGCCGGGGATCGATGAGGTCGGTATCGAGATACCTGACCTCCTTCTTGAGCCAGCTCTTGTAGGGATGCCGCACCTTCAGCAGGTCATCGATGCGACGCGTGTCCTGCAGCTCACCGGTCTGCAGGTCGAGGGCCAGCATCTCTCCCGGGCCCAGGCGACCCTTGGCCAGCACCTCTGCGGTTGGGTAATCCCACACGCCCACCTCGGAGGCGATGGTGAGGTGCCGGTCACGCGTCATGACCCAGCGTGCGGGGCGCAGGCCGTTGCGATCCAGCGCGCAGGCGGCATAACGCCCGTCGCACAGCACGACCCCCGCCGGCCCGTCCCAGGATTCGAAGTGGGCGGCATAGAATTCGTAAAACGCCCTGACGTCTGGCTCCATGCTGTCCACGTTCTGCCAGGCCGGCGGAATCAGCAGCCGCATCGCCTGGAGGACGTCCAGCCCCCCCAGCAGCAGCACCTCGAGCATGTTGTCCAGGCTCTGCGAGTCGGAGCCCGACAGCGACACCAGCGGCTGGATGTCGGTCAGGTCCGGCAGGAGCGGCGAGCGGAACAGCGGGCCGCGCGCGACAGCCCAGCTGCGATTGCCCTGAATGGTGTTGATCTCACCGTTGTGGGCAAGCAGCCGGTAGGGATGTGCCAGCTTCCATTGCGGCAACGTGTTGGTGGAAAAACGCTGGTGGAACACCGCGACCGAGGACTCCATCCTCGGGTCGGCGAGGTCCGGGAAAAACTCGGCGAGGCGATCGGGCATCACCATGCCCTTGTAGACCAGGGTCGAGGCACTCAGGGAAGGCATGTAGAACTCGGGATCACGACCCTCGAGTGCCTTCTCCGCCCGCCTTCTGGCCAGGAACAGCCGCCGGTTGAGCGCCGCCTCGTCGAGGTCTTCACGACAGTTGACGAACAGCATCTCCATGCGCGGCAGGGTCTTGAGCGCCTCCTCGCCACAGGCAGCCGGGTTCATCGGCAGCGGTCGCCAGCCAGCCACCTCGAGGCCTTCGCGGACGAGCTGCTGATCAAGGACCTGCCTGGCCCGGTCTGCCTGCTCGTCGAAGCGGGAGAGAAAAGCGATACCGGCAGCAAACCGGTTACACAGTACGATGCCACTTTCAGAGGCCACCGCGCGCAGGAAACGCTCCGGTCTCTTCAGGAGCAGTCCACAGCCATCACCCGTCTTGCCATCCTCCGCGACGGCACCTCGGTGGGTGAGCCGGGACAAGGCCACGATGGCCGTCTCGACGAGCCAGTGACTCGGCTGGTCGTCCATGTTGGCGATCAGGCCGAATCCGCAACTGTCTTTCTCGAAGGCCTCCTGATAGAGGCCCAGGTCGCGTTCAGGCGGGCTTGACTCACGCATCGTGCGGCTCCCGGGACAGGAGGTGCAGCATAGCCGTCTATCGCGCGGAGTCAATGCTGCATCACAGCATTGTTGCTGCGACGCAGCACACCGCTCAGGATCGGCTGACCAGTCGCACGCCCGCCACGGCCAGCAGGCCACCCAGGACGAGCGGCCAGGTCACCGGCTCCCCGAGCAGCAGCACGGCGAAGGTCGCACCGAAAATGGGGACCAGATTGTTGAAGACCACGGTTCTGGACGGACCGAGGCGCTGGACGGCCTGGTAATACCAGACGAAGGCCACCCCGGTGCCGAGAACGCCGAGGTAGGCACCGGCCATCAGCACCTCGAGGGTCAGCATGCCAGGATGGAAACCAGCAAGGTCGGGCAGCGCCGCGATGCACAACATGACCGTGCCCGCGAGGCTCGCATAGGTGGAAGCGGCCAGCGGCGACAGGCCTGTCAGGGCCGCACGGCCCAGCAGGGTATAGGCCGCCCAAGCCAACGCCGCCCCGAACATCATCCACTCCCCCGAACCCAGCGCCCCTGGCAGCGGGTCCAGCAGACGACCCTGCGAGACCACAACCCACACCCCGCACGAGGCCAGCGCCACTCCCGACCAGCGCAGCAGCGTCAAGCGCTCCCCGAACAGCCAGCCGGCCAGGGCGATGGTCAGGACCGGATTCAGGGCCACGATCAGCGAGGCCCGACTGGCAGGCATCAGTGCCAAGGCGGCAATGAACAGCAGGTTGTAGGCCAGGATGCCGCTGCAGCCGAGGCCGAGTACCACCCACCACTGCCTTCGATCAAGGCGCGGCAGCGGTCCTTCCAGCCAGCGGCTGGCAGCCAGCAGGGCGCTGCTGGCGATGAGAAACCTCAGCAGGGAAGCGAGCGCGGGAGGCAGCGCATCGGCCAGGACCTTGCCAGCGGTGAAGGTGCCGCCCCAGATGGCCGGCACCGCTGCCAGACGCAGGTACAGGGACCAGGGAATGTCGTTGTGCGCCACGGGCGCCATCCTGAAGGCATGAACTGCCGCAGATTGTCGCCGTCCGGGGCCCGCCCGCCAAGGCGGCAGACGCCCTAACTGGCGCGGTCGATGGGCTCCAGTTCGTAACCGACGACTTCCCGGGTCAGCGGATCGATGATCGGCTTGCCTCGGCGGAAGCGCTCGGTGCTGGCCGTGCATTCGAGCATCGCCTCTCGCTCCTCGAGATCACGGACGGTGACGTTGCCGGCTGAATCGCGGACGATGACAGTGGCCGTGCCGGCACCACAGTCCTCGTCATACCCCGGCACCAGCACAGCGATGACCTCGGAATCGTCGATGATTTTCTCTTCTTGGTTACTCATAATCCCTTACTGCCTGCCCCGGAACGCTGGACCAGCCCCATCCCGAGACCCGGTCCATCCGTAACTTTGGTACTTGTACGCCCGTACTCAAGGCCTTGCAGCAGCAGGCTCGCGGAGTGTGACGGACCTCTCCCTTTCCTCGGGCTAGGGTGTGAAGAACATCACAATGGTGACGCAGCCAGCAGCCAGTCCAGGGCCGCCTTATCCAGCCAGGACGGCCCGGACAGGTCTTCCAGGAACCCACAGTGCCCGCCGAAGGGCGTGACGCAGACCTCGAGTGCGGCACTTTGGGCCAGCTCCACTAGTTGGGCATCCGGAATGAGCGGATCGTCACTGGCAGTCAGCAGCAAGCTCTCCACCTGCAGCCTGGCCAGCCGCTCGCCGGTCAAGGCATAGCCCGCGAGGTAAGACTCGAGACTACCGAAGTCCGTGTAAGCCTCGACCATGGTGGCGGTCATCGCAGTCAGGGAACGCGCGGCGAGCAAGTCACGAAAATCATAGTCCTGGGGCCATGCCTGCTGCTTGGCCTTGAGTGAGCGCCGCCATTTGCGCAGGAAATAATGACGGTAGAGGGCGGGCCCCTTTTCCAGTCGGCCGAGGGTTACGGCCGGGTCCAGCACCGGGCAGACGGCGAGGATGCGCGACAGGCCCACTTCTGCCGCTCGCGGATGCGCACCGAGGCGCAGGGCGAAGTTGCCGCCCAGGGAAAAGCCAGCCAGCGCCATGCACCGGGTGGCAGCTTCAGACCGGAGCGCGAGCAGGGCCCCGAACACCTCCTCGAGTCGGCAGGAATGGAAGATGCCGCGGTTCAGGTGATGAGAGGGTCCGTGGTCGCGAAAGTTGAGCCGCAGGACGTCCCATCCGGCCCTGAACGCAGCGGAGCCGAGCGACAGCACGTAAAGCGAATCCGCGCTGCCCTCCCAGCCGTGGAGCAGGACCAGCAGCGGTGGAAGTTCCGCCTCGCCGCGGTCCGCACCGGCCCTGCCGGCACGCTGGGCCAGCAGGCTGACGCCATCGCCGCAATCGATCACCTCGGGAACGGAGGCTGAGCGAAGGTCCACCGACCGTGCCAGCACCCGCCCACGTCGCGGCGGCAGGCTCGACAGCACGGATTGCAGGTGCCCGCCTCTCAGCCACGTCGGGGGCTGGAAACGAATCCTGTTCAAGGCGAAGGACACGACGCCTGCCCTCAATCCGGATCGATACTGATCTCTAGCCGGTTATTGGCCAGGGCCACCGCATTCCATTGGCCAGCAGTGGTCCCCTCACCCGCAGGATAGGGCTGGGTGGACAATTCTTCCGAGCCGTTGGCGATGACGACGCGCAGCTTGCCCTCGGTGCGCTGACGGGTCGAAGCCGCCAGGTTCGCCAGCGCCAGCGGCACCCTGGCGATGGGCCCGAAGGAGTCCTGCAGGGGATTGCCACGCAGGTCGCAGCGATTGGCCTGCAGTTCCGCGGGCGCCTGGGAATATCCGCCCTCCGGGCTGCCCACCAGGCAGAAGTCTCCGGCCACGCTCCTGAGGGTCAGTGTGCCGGCGAAAGCGGAGGCCTCGAGTGCGACCAGCAGCTCACGCAGGGCGTCGAGCCGGGCACCGGCCATCGGCGCTTCTCCATAGGGAACCTGCAGCACTTCCACACGCCCGGGGTCGGCTGGCACCTGACCGGCATCTGCCGACGACACGGACTTCAAGGCCTGCTCGAGCCGACCTATTTCAGCCTGCAAAGTCGCCGTCTGCCGCTCCAACCCGTCACGCGCCCGAACGGCCTGGGCCGTATCCTGGACCGCGCGCCAATGCAGCGCGGACAGGCCAACCAACACCGCCAGACAGACCGCGAGCGCGACCTTCCAGGGTCGGGGGGAAGGCGCAGGCTCCTCTTCGGGCAGGTCGATCAGCGGCAGGGCCGGTTCCGGTTCCCGCGGCTTCAATTCATCCAGCAGCCGCTTGCCATGAAGCTCCAGAGCGGAAACGAAAAACCGGCGCAACTCCGCGCTGTTCTCGGCCAGCCGCGCCTCGACCCAGCCCCTTTCGAGGCCCGCTGCAGGCGGGTCGCCTTCCACCGGCGGCGCCTCTGCCACCGCTGCCGCCACCGCAACGGGCCGGGCTTCCTCCTCGCCCGGTACCGGCTGCAACACGGGTGGACGGCTGTCGCGACGGTTGGGCAGCAGCTCGAGCTGGTAGAGGACGCGGGTCACGTCGATGGGCCTGACCGTCTTGGGCAGCACCCCTGCAGCGCCCAGCGCCTTGGCCGTGCCCGCATAGAGCTCGCCTTCCTGGGAGGTATACATGACCACCGGGATGCTGGCCGTGTCGGGGCTGGCCTTGAGGGTCTTGACCGCCTGCAGCCCGTCCATGCCGGGCATCAGATGATCCATGAAAATGACGTCCGGGCGGCTGACCTTGATCTGTTCCAGCGCGGCCTCGGCGGAGCCCGCGCTGTCTACGGTGATGGAGTACTTCTCCAGCATGCGGCTGAGTACCACCCTCGCCGATTTGGAGTCGTCCACCACCAGCGCGCGCTTCGTGCTCATGGGGCTAGTTTAGCTCAGCCCGGACCCATCCGGCGGAGGCGCCTCAGCGGTCGGCGGCGATGGCCTCGAGGTCCGCCGCCCAGCGCCCAAGGCGCTCGCGCAGATGTGCCCGCTGGCGCGGGGTCAGGCCCCGGTCGATGTCGGCCATGAGCCGTATCACCCTGCCGCGATCCGCCTCGAAACTTTGTCGATAGGCGACCGGCCAGGTGCTCTCCCCGTTCACCAGCAGGGTGCGCAGTCTGGCGGGGAAAGCCTCCGGATCACGCCTGTCCGCGAGGGCTTTTTCGAAGGCATCCGTCCAGGCGCTGCGACTGCTCAGCCAGCCCTCGGAATCCGTGGCTAGCTGGCGGGCAGCCTCATCGATCATGGCCAGCTGCCCGGCCTCCAGCCGCCCCAGCCAGCGCTTGAATTGTTTCTCCAGGGACTTGCGCCGCCGCTCCAGTCGCTCGGCGGGGCTGCGGCCGGCGATCTCTTCGGCCAACTCGGCCTGGTCTGCGCGCAAGCCGCCAATCAGTGCCTCGACCTGGGCATTCGAGAGCGAAGCGAGCAGCGCAGCGGCCTCCGGAACCGCCTTGAGGGCAAGGTCCCGCCACAGGGCCTCGGTCTCCCGGCGCCAGGCCTCGAATTGGCCAACTTCGACCGGTCGCTCGGCCGCCGCCTGGAGTTGCCGAAAAAACCCGGCATAGCGGCTGACTTCCGTGCGGCGATGCCAGGCCAGCAATGCGTCAACCCGCCGCTCGAGATCGCTGCGCTGGGACGGCTCGAGTTCCACGTACCCGCCGAGATACCAGGGCAGCAGCATGTCCAGCCGGTCATAGAAAAAACGCACCCCGCCGCAGGCCGTCAGCAGGGATGCCGCGACCAGGAGCAGCACGGAGCGCGGGATCCAAACCTTCCTTGCAGTCATGCGCCTTCGACCAGCTCGGGTCCCTCCGACCGCGGATTATTCACCCTGTGACTCACCTTGCGGGAGAGAAATTCCCCGGCGGCCACCTATTCCCGGATACCGGTACCGCGATTGAGCAGGCCGACCACCAATGCATACATGAACAGCGCGGCCACCACGGTGACCAGCAGCGCGCTGGTCACGCTGACATCACTGATCCCGAGGAAGCCGAAGCGGAAGGCGTTCACCATGTAAAGGATCGGGTTCACATGGGAGAGGCCCTCGGCCCAGGCTGGCAGCAGGGACATGGAATAGAAGACCCCGCCGAGATAGGTCAACGGGGTCAGTACGAAGGTTGGAAACCAGGAAATATGATCGAAATTCCGGGCAAAGAGGGCGTTCAGCAGGCCGCCCAGCGAAAAGACGACTGAGGTCAGGATGACGGACACCACGATCACGCCCGGGTGGCGTATGGGCAGGTCGGTGAACAGCAGGGCGACCACCGTGACCAGCAGGCCGACCAGCAAG
>JAUMBX010000051.1:0-2589 GCA_032119515.1 Steroidobacteraceae bacterium
CTACAACCTGCTGCTGGTCCGGCCGGCACTGTCGATGCTCCTGGTGCTGGTGGCGCTGCCGGTGACTTTCTATTTTGTGTTCCGCTACAGCGAGGACAGCCTGCGTGACTGGCTGGAATCGGGCCTAGACTCCAACGTGGAGATGCTCGCCCTGATCAACGGCGGGCAATTCCTGCAATCCCGGATCGGTGAGCACCTGTTGTCCCTTGCCAGTCGCTTCGAGGGCGAGTCGCTGGCGGACATGCTCTGCCTGCTCCGGCTGCACGCGGAACTGGCGCTGCGGGCCAAGGGTCTCCTGATCATGAAGGAACTGGGCGTGGAACCCGAGCTGGATGACGACATCCGCTCACGCCTGCAGGAGCTCAGGGCGCTGGAGGCCAGCCTGGGCAAGACCGGCCAGCTGGCCATCCGGCCGCTCTTGATGGCTACCGGCAAGGACCTGTGGCAGTTGCGGTTACTTGAGGGTTCGTGAAACACCTGCAACGGGCGACTTTCCTGCCCTTCCTGATTCTTACCCTCGCCGGTACCCGTGAGGGTGTGGCGGAGGGGATGATCCAGCTTCGCGACCCGCCGCTCAGGTTGGTGTATTTCGAGCCCTTCGGCCGGCATCTTCTCGAATACGCGCTTGAGAGTTACAAGCGCGGCCTTGCGGGTCAGGAGCGGGTTTTCGACTATCGGCCCGAGGACGAGGTGGTGGTGTTGCTGCGGGACTTCACGGATGCCGGCAACGCCACCACCGTGCTCGGCGCGCCCCGCAATCGAATATTCGTCGATCTTGCGCCGCCGAGCATGACATTCGAGACCTTCAGCACCGCGCCGCCGCTGCCCACCATTGCCAACCACGAACTGGTCCACGTAGCAACCTCGGACCGGCCCTCCTCCAGGGATCAGATGTTCCGGCGGATTTTCTTCGGCAAGGTGGCACCTGTGCCGGAGCATCCGGAGTCCATTCTCTATTACTACCTCACCAACCCGCGGGCCTCGGTACCGCGCTGGTATCTGGAGGGCAGCGCCACCTTCATCGAGACCTGGATGGCGGGCGGGCGTGGCCGCGGTCAGGGGGGCTACGACGAAATGGTGTTCCGCTCCATGGTCCGTGACGAGGCAAGCTTCTACGATCCGCTGGGCCTTGCCTCCAAGGGCGACACCGTGGATTTTCAGGCGGGAGCCAACGCCTACCTTTACGGCACGCGGTTTCTGAGTTTCCTGGTGGAACGGCATGGAGTCGAGCGTCTGCTCGATTGGCTGACTCGCGATGATGAAACCCTTGCCTATTACGCCCGTGATTTCGCGCGGGTGTATGGCCAGTCGATTGAGGTAGTTTGGGCCGAGTGGATCGAGTGGGAACAGGGATTCCAGAGCGGTAACCTGCAAAAGGTGCGCCAGCACCCGCCGACCGTTGGTCGCAGGCTCTCCCGCGAAGGGCTGGGGGCGGTATCGCGTGCATACCTGACGCCGGACGGGGGTGAACTGCTGGCGGCGGTTAAATATCCGGGTCGGGTACCGAGCATCATCGCCCTCGACCTTGCAGATGGCACTTCCCGTGAAGTTGCCGAGGTTATTGGGACAGCCGGATACGAAGTCGCCTCGCTCGCTTACGATGCCGGCGCCGGGGTCCTGTATTACACCAACGACAACGCGAACTATCGGACCTTGATGGCCGTGGACGTCGCCGGGGGTGCGCCACGCATGCTGTTGAAGTCGGCGCGCGTTGGTGACCTGGCCTTCGATCGCAGCGACGGATCGCTTTGGGGCCTGCGATACGGCAACGGCTTCGTGACCTTGGTCAACCTGCCGCCACCGTTCACCGAGTGGCAACGGGTGTACGTGTTCCCTTTCGGTGAGGTGGCCTCGGGCCTAGACGTAAGCCCGGACGGCCAGTTGCTTTCAGTATCCATCCTGGGCAGGGATCGCCGTAGCGGCGCGCAGCGCGCTGTAATCAGGGTGTTGAAGCGTGAATCGCTGCTGGCCGGGGACGCCAGTCCGGTCAGTGAGTTCGATTTTGGTTCCGCCCTGCCGGAGGGATTCGTCTTCGCAGATGATGGGCGTTACCTGTACGGCAGTTCCTACTACACGGGTGTTTCGAACCTGTTTCGTTTCGAGATCAGCAATGGCGACATCCAGGCGGTGAGCAACGCCGAGATCGGATTGTTCAGGCCATTGCCGATCGGCACGGAACGGCTACTGGCCTTTGAATACTCCGCGCAGGGTTTTGTCCCCGTCGAGGTCCCCATGCAACTTCATGAAGATGTGGGTGCCATTGAATTCCTGGGTGCACGGATCCGTGCCAAGAACCCGCTCATGGCTGACTGGGTGGTGCCGGAGGCAACCGCGCGGTCCACCCGGCCGCCGCCGGAGCGGTTGCAGCCGTACAACCCCCTGCGGGAAATGGAACTGGAGGCCGCCTATCCGGTCGTGGAAGGCTACAAGGACTCGATTGCCGCGGGATTCCACTTCCGTTTCAGCGACCCGGTGGGCATCGACCAGGCCTCCCTGTCGGTCAGCGTTTCCCCGGGCCAGGAACTGCCAAGCGACGAGCAGTTCCATCTCGTCGGCCAACTCCGTCGCGGCCTCTGGAGATTTACGGGC
>JAUMBX010000052.1:0-8012 GCA_032119515.1 Steroidobacteraceae bacterium
CCAGAGAATAGTCGGCAACACCAAAGGACAGTCGGCGCACCAGTGGCGAGGACTGCGCAATGGCAGGCAGTGCTTCGACGCCTGCCGCAGACTCGATCAGCGGCAGCACTTCGATCCCCGCAGCAGACAGCCCGGCAGACTCCGCGAGAGCGCTCAAGGTCCCGGCCACCAGGAGGACCTCGGCAGCGGTCTCGGCCTTGGGCAGCACGATCCCGGCGAGGCCCGTCCCTACCACCGCAACCAGGTCGTCGCGCCAGAGCTCACCCTGGACGCCATTGATGCGCACAAACACTCGACCCCTGCCCCGCGCGGTGGCCGCGTTCGCACGCGCCGCCGACTTGGCCTCGGCCGGAACCGCGTCCTCGAGGTCGACGATGACGGCGTCTGCGCCACAGGCCAGGGCCTTGTCCACCCGGGCACCCTGATGGCCCGGCACGAACAGCAGGCTCCTCATGGGACTTCCGTTCATTTGCCGCTCCAGACCAGCCCGGAACCGGACTGCCAGCCTCGCTCGAGGGTCAGGGAATAGGTGAAGCGCACGCCCGGATGCTCGGAGACGCTGATGAAGATCAGCGCACCCTTTTCATCGAAGTAGCGCCGGACCACGTTCATGCTCGGGCTGCCGGCCTCGGCCTGCAGTGCTTCGCAGACTGTCGACGGCAATAGCCCGGCGCGGACGTCGACCTCAACCCTCTCCGTGCGCAGGGCGTGGCGTGCCTCGATGAGCTGGTGCACCAGCCCGGGCCGGCGGCCGATGGCGGCGACCACGTCCACGTGCTCTGGCCGCAGGTAGAGATCGGTCCAGCACACCGGTGGCTGATCGTCCTCGAAGTCGCGCAGGCAGGCCAGCCTGAGCCAGCGCTCACCCACTCGACATCCGAGCCGAGGGGCCAGCGCACGCCCTGCCGTCACCTCGGCCGAGTCCCTGACCCTGAGACGACTGCCGACAGGATATTGCAGCAGGTCCTCGGGCTGGGTCACAGCCTGCACGTAGGAAGCCTGCGGACGGCCGTTGAGCACCAGCGTGCCGCGCCCGGGTCGCCTGCCGATCAGGCCCAGCGACTCCAGCCGGCGCAGCGCCTCGCGAACGGTGTGCCGGCTGACCCCGAATCGGCCCGCCAGCTCGAGCTCTCCCGGCACCCGGGCGCCCACGGGCAGGCGACCGCCGCAGATGTCCTCGAGCAGCGACTCGGCGAGCGCCTGGTAGCGGGTGCGAGGGCTGGTCGCCATCAACTTGCCATCCTGTTCAATTGTCCGGACAATCTTGACTATACGGCACCTCGGCCACCGCCTCAAAGGAGTTTGCATCCGCATGGTTCACATCCCTACCCCGATCGGTCCCCAGCGCTTTCGCGAATCCTTCGGCCGCTACTTCGAGGACTTCCAGCCGGGCGACGTCTACGAGCACCGACCCGGCAGGACCATCACGGACACCGACAATACCTGGTTCACCCTGCTGACCATGAACACGCATCCGCTGCACTTCGACGTGGAATACGCCAAGGCGAGCGAGTTCGGGCGGCCGCTGGTGGCGAGCCCACTGACGGTGGCAGTGCTGGTCGGCATGAGCGTGACCGACGTCAGCCAGAAAGCCATCGCCAACCTCGGCTGGCAGGACATCCGCCTCCCTCATCCCCTGTTCCCCGGTGACACGCTCTACGGCGAGTCGGAAGTGCTCGACAAGCGTGAATCGAAAAGTCGCCCCACGGCGGGTATCGTCACCGTGCGCACCACCGGCCGTAACCAGCACGGCGTCGTCGTCTGCGTCTTCGATCGCAGTATCCTGATCCCGAAGCGCGGCCACGGCGTCGACGACAAGGCCAACTACTGAGGACACGAAGATGGAACAAGCAAACCCGGGCCGCGCTTCCGCCGACGAGGAGGCCCAGATCCTCGAGGCCATCGACCGCTGGGTAGAGCGCGAGGTGCGGCCCATCGCCCGCCAGTTCGACCAGGCCGATGAGTATCCCTTCGACCTGGTCGAGCAGATGAAGGAGCTGGGCCTGTTCGGTGCCACCATTTCCCAGGACTACGGTGGCCTGGGCCTGTCGGCGAGCTGTTACGCCAGTCTGGTATCCAGGATCTCCTCCGTCTGGATGGCCCCCACCGGGATCTTCAATTCCCATCTGATCATGGCCCAGGCAGTGGAACGCAACGGCACGCCGGAGCAGCGCCAGGAATGGCTGCCACGCTTCGCGACCGGCGAGCTGCGCGGAGGGATCGGCCTGACGGAGCCCGATGCGGGCACCGACCTGCAGGGCATCAGGACCTCAGCCAGCCGGGCAGACGACCACTACGTGATCAGGGGGACCAAGACCTGGATCACCAACGGCGTCTACGGCACCTGCTTTGCGGTGCTGGTCAAGACCGACCCCGAAGCCGAGCCGCGCCACCGCGGCATGAGCCTGTTCCTCTGCGAGAAGGGCGAGGGCTTCACCGTGGGGCGCAAGCTGAAGAAACTCGGTTATCGCTCCATCGACAGCGCCGAGCTGGTCTTCGACGACTTCCGCATACCTGCTACCCGTCTGGTCGGGGGCATCGAGGGCCGGGGCTTCCAGCACGCCGTCGGCGGGCTGGAGCTGGGGCGCATCAATGTCGCCGCCCGGGGGGTGGGCCTGGCCAAGGGCGCGCTGGATGATGCCCTGCGCTATGCCCAGCAGCGCCGGACCTTCGGCAAGCCCATCGCCCATCACCAGGCCATCCAGCTCAAGCTGGCCGACATGGCCACGCGGGTGGAAGCGGCGCGCCTGCTGGTCGAGCAGGCCGCCCGCAAGTACGACACCGGCGCCCGCTGCGACCTGGAGGCCGGCATGGCCAAGCTGTTCGCCTCGGAGGCAGCCGTGGCCAACAGCCTGGAGGCCATGCGGGTCTTCGGTGGCTACAGCTACTCGGTCGACTTCGACGTGGAACGCTACTACCGCGATGCACCCCTGATGTGCATCGGTGAGGGCACCAACGAGATGCAGCGCATCATCATCGCCCGCCAGCTCATCGAGCGATTTCCCGCATGAACCTGCCGCTGCAGGGCTACCGTGTCCTGACCTTCGAGAACTTCGGGGCCGGTCCCTACGGCTCCATGTTCCTGGCCGACCTCGGTGCCGAGGTCATCAAGGTGGAAAACCGCCCGCAGGGCGGCGACGCCACGCGCGGCATGGGGCCGTTCCTGGGCGAGCACGACAGCCAGTTCTTCCAGGCCTTCAACTTCAACAAGAAGAGCGTCTGCCTCGATCTCAAGTCGGAGGCGGGCCGCGAGGCCTTTCGCAGGCTGGCGGCGACCGCCCAGGTGGTGCTGAACAACCTTCGCGGCGACCAACCTGCCAAGCTGGGGCTGACCTACCCGGCACTCGCAGACTGCAATCCGCGGCTGGTCTGCGCGCACCTGTCCGCCTACGGGCGCGGCAATGAGCGGGAAGCCTGGCCCGGCTACGATTACCTGATGCAGGCGGAGGCCGGCTTCCTCGATGTGACCGGCGAACCAGGCTCGCCACCGGCGCGCATGGGCCTGTCCATCGTCGATTACATGACCGGCATCACCACGGCACTGGCCATCACCTCGGCGCTGCTCGGGGTCGCCCGCGACGGTCAGGGGCGCGACATCGACGTGAGCCTCTTCGACGTGGCGCTGCACCAGCTCACCTATCCCGGTGCCTGGTACCTCAACACCGGCCTGCGAACCAGTCGCTTGCCGCGCAGCTCCCACCCGTCGGCAACGCCCGTGCAGCTGGTCCCGACCCGCGACGGCTGGATCTTCATCATGTGCATGACGGAGAAATTCTGGCGCAACCTGATCGGTGCCATCGGCCGGGAAGACCTGGCGCAGGATCCGCGCTTCGCGACCATCGTCGAGCGCAAGAACCATCGCGATGAGCTGACGGCCGCGCTCGACGAAGTGTTTAGCCAGGACACCACCGAGGCCTGGCTGGGCAGGCTCAGGCACCTGCTGCCGGCCGCACCGGTCTTCACCCTGCCCCAGGCCCTCGACAACCCGTTTGCCCACGCCATCGGCATGGTGCGCACCATCGAGCATCCGGACCAGCCGGGGTTCCGGGGCCTTGCCAACCCCATCCAGCTGGATGGCGAACGACTGCCGAAGCGGCGTGCACCCGCGCTCGGGGAGCACACGGACACCCTGCTCAGGGAATTGGGCTACGGCGAGGCTGACATTGCCCGACTGCGGGCCGAGGGTGTGACATGAAGCTGGAAGGTATCAAGGTAATCGACCTGTCGGTGTTCCTGCCGGGTCCTCACCTGACCATGATGATGGCAGACCATGGCGCCATGGTGATCAAGGTGGAGCCACCCGGCGAGGGCGATCCCGGACGCCACATCGGGCTTGGCCAGGGGGGTCACACCGCGTTTTTCCGCAACGCCAACCGTGGCAAGCAGAGCATCGTGCTCAATCTCAAGGACACGGCCGACCGCGAGCGCCTGCTCAGCCTGTGCGACGAGGCCGACGTGTTCGTTGAGGCCTTCCGCCCCGGCGTGATGCAGCGACTGGGGATCGACTACGAGACCGTGGCGCGCCGTAATCCGCGCATCGTCTATGCCTCCATCTCGGCCTTCGGCCAGACGGGCCCGGACCGAGACCTGCCTGCCCACGACCTGGCGGTGGAAGCGCTCTCCGGCACCCTCAGCGTGAACCTGGGCCAGGACGGCGAGCCCGCCAACCCCTCGATCCCGGCCGCCGACATGGCCGCCTCCCTGATGGCGCTGTCCGGAATCCTGATGGCCCTCTATCGCAGGGAGCACACCGGGCGCGGCGACTTCCTGGACATTTCCATGCAGGATTCGCTGATGGCCTGGCTGCCCAACGTACTGGGGCCGGTATTCGTCGAAAAGCGCGCACCCATCCCGTCGCATGAGCGGACCTGGGGAGGGGCCGCCTTCTACCGCATCTACCGGACGCGGGACGGACGGCATGTCGCCCTCGGCGCGCAGGAGTTGAAGTTCGTCCGCAACCTGCTCGGTGAATTCGGTCGCCTCGACCTCGCCGAGCTGGCCGAGCGCGGTCCGGGTCCGCATCAAGTGCCGCTGGTAGAGTTCCTGCAGGGGAAGTTCGCAGAACGGACCCAGCAGGAATGGATCGACTGGTTCAAGGGCAAGGACATCGGTTTCGCCCCGGTACGCAACCTCCGGGAGGCCTTCGATGCCCCCCACGTCCGGCAGCGGGGCATGCTGCTGCACGACGCCGAGGGCATCGAGCACATTGGAGTACCGATCAGGTTTCTAGACGAACCCGCCAGGCCGGACCTGCGCGTGCCCTCACTCGATGAGCACGGCGCAGCCCTGGCTACAGCCGACCCGACTCAGTGATGGTGACCGCCCGGGCCATGTACGTGGCCGTGGGCGAGTTCCTCCTCGGTGGGCTCGCGGACGTCGGAGATCTCGACGTCGAAATGCAGCGTGACACCCGCGAGCGGGTGGTTGGCATCGATGGTGACCACGTCGGCGGCCACCTCGGTCACCAGCACCGAGCGACTGCCCTCCGGGCCCTGCGCCTGGAAGCGCATGCCGGGCTCTACGCTCTCGATCCCCTGAAAGGCGCTGCGCGGCACGACCTGCACGAGGCGCTCATCCCGGACTCCGTAACCCTGTTCCGGTTCGATGCTGACCTGCAGCTTGTCGCCCGCGACCTTCCCCTCCAGCGCGGTCTCGAGCCCGGGGATGATGTTCCCGTGACCCTGGAGATAAGCCAGCGGATCGCCACCACTGGATGAATCCAGTATGGTCCCGTCGTCGCGGGTCAGGGTGTAATGGATCGAAACGACCTTCTGGTGAGCAATTTTCATGGCGACTCCCGCGGCAAGATGCCGCCATGGTACGCCCCCTGAGGGGCTGGCGCACCCCGGCGGGCTGCGCCAGCGCTGGCTCAGAACTTCCAGGACAGGTCTAGCTTGGCCGTGAGGCCCACCGTCTGCTCGAGGATGGTCACACCCTGTTGCTCGATCTCGAGATTCGAATCCAGCAGGTTCTGCAGGCGGAGCTTCAGGCTCAACCGCTCGGTCGGATACCAGGACCAGATCAGATCCAGGGAATCGAAGGGCTGCTCGTAGGCGTCGTCCGCCCCGTCCCGACCGGCAAAGTAAATCCTCTCCCCGTACACGCTGTAGGCCAGTGAAACGCTGTGCCCGCCGCCCGGGGAGTCGTAGCCCAGTTGCAGGTTGGCCACGTACTCGGACTGCTGGGTCATGCGCCGCGTGTTGTTGGTGAGGTTGAGCGCAGAACCACCGATGATGATCTCTGAATCGCTCAGTGTCAGGTTACCGGACAGGAAGAAACCCTCGCTCCAGCCGTTGCCGCTCAGGAAGCCGAGGCCCATCAGGCCCTCGATTTCCAGTCCCTGCACCTCCGCCGACTCGGCGTTGATGAAGGTAAGGGAGACGTTGTCGTCCGACCCCGAGGCCTCGACCGACTCGATCGGGTTGGTGATGTCCTTGTAGAACAGCGACACAGTCAGGTTGTTGCCGTTCCCGAAGTACCATTCGCCGCGCAGGTCCAAGTTGCTGATATCGGCATTCAGCAGCGAAGGATTACCCCGGACGCGCGCCTCGGTGAGTGGGTCGATGTAGGTGGAGCCTGAGATCTCCCTCAGGTCCGGACGGGCCACCGTCTCGCTCCAGCCAAACCTCAACTGGAACTCCTCGGCCCAGAAATCCGGCTTGATCCAGGTGAGCGCCACGGCAGGATAGATGTCGTCCTCGGCCGTGGCGAGGCTCTCGAGCCCGCCGGGGGGCACCAAGATCTTGCCGATGCTCGGATCGAACTGGTATTGATCGATCGGCACCGAAATACGCTCGAAGTCTTCCCAGCGTGCACCGGCGGTGACCCGCCAGGTGTCGTCCCACAGGAAATCCACCTTGCCCCAGCCGGCGGTGATGGTTTCTGCGGCGAGGTAACTCTCGGTGCCGAGGCCGCCCAGCGTCAGCTGGAAACCGTTGGCGGGGTCGAGGATGTTGCCATCTGCGAAGACGCTACCCGGAGTGCCGGATAGCGCATTGCCGGCGACGGTCGTGCCCAGGCCGAACTGCGTCTGCAGGTAGCTGCGCGCCTTCTGGTAGTAATCGTAGCCGCCCGAGAGTTCCAGCATGTACCGATCTCCCTCTACCGGCAGGGTGAGTGCGGAGCCATAACTCTCGACCTGGTCCTCCAGGTCCGTGAAGCGGTAGTCGGCGGCACTGAGCGAAGGCCTGATGGAGGTGGCCAACAGGGCGCCTGTCGCGGGGTCGATGGCGTCGACCGCCGAGAACTGGACCTCGGTCGGCAGGTCGGTGGTGGCGGTGGCGTCGGAGTAGTACCAGTCGAAGCGCAGATCTTCGAGGAAGCCGAGCCCGCCGAGCGCCAATGAATCCAGCACACCGAGGGTCTGGCTGCCGAGACGATGAGAGCCCCCGACCTGCAGGACCTCGAGATCACGCTCCTCGAAGCGGATGCGGTAGTTGCGCAACTGCTGCCCGGCCGCCGCCTGGAAGTTGAAGTTGTTGCCGGTGCTGAGCGACGCCTCGTCCTCGGTGTTGCGCAGGTAGATGGCAGTCGCCTCGAGCTTGTGCTCGTCCGCCCACTCCAGCCCGAACCCCATGGATCCGGTTAGCACCACCTGATTGGTGGTTCGCTGGGTCACGAACGTGTTCAACTCGGGCTCCAGCACGCCGCGTACGATACGCTCGCGGTTACGCCACTGGTTCTTGTAATCGCCCAGCGCCAGCACCCCGAAGCGCCACTGCTCGTCGCTGCCGAGGTACCAGCTGTTGCCGGCGGAGAGTTCCACCGAGGTATCCGGGGACATGCTCTTGCCCTGCAGATCCAGGTCGCGGTACAGGCTGGTCGCCAGCTGGCGGTTGATCAGCTCCGCCTCGGCAAAGCTGTGGAACTCTCCGTCCCTCAGCAGGGCCTGATAGATCGACGCAGGACTGATGTTGCCCTGGTAGTCACCGATGGCGCCCAACAGCTCGGCAGGCCGCGCGCGGGTGCCGTCATCGGTGCCCAGGGTGTCATCGTCGCCGCCACGATAGGTC
>JAUMBX010000053.1:0-2368 GCA_032119515.1 Steroidobacteraceae bacterium
GGAGATCCGCTTGAGCGGCAGTGCGCTCGATGACAAGCTGGAATTCGTGGTCGGCGGGTTCTATTTCAGCGAGAACAGCGACTCCTTCATCGGTGATGAGATCAACCTGCTGATCAGCCCGGGAGCCAATTTTACTGACCCCAGCGATGACATCCGCGTGCCGCTGCCGTTCTTCCGTCGCTATTACGACGTGGAGGTGAAGAGCTATGCTGCCTTTGCCCAGCTTGACTATGCCTTGACGGACCAGATCAAGCTGATCTTCGGCGGTCGCTTCACCAAGGATGAGAAGTCGCTGGACATCGAGCAGTACATTGGCGGGCCGGTTGGCTTTTTCGGGCCTGGTGGCATCCCTGGTTACAACTCGGCAACTCTCGAAGCTGCCGGGGTCCCGATGAACATCGATGACGACGACTTCTCCATCAAGGCCGGCCTCGAGTACAAACTCAGCGACGATATGCTTGCGTACCTGAGCTACTCACAGGGTTACAAGAGCGGCGGCTGGTCGGCGCGCACCAACAACCCTGCCGAGTTCGTGGTTTTCGATCCAGAGTACCTGGATGCCTATGAGGTCGGCCTCAAGACCACCGTGCTGGACGGCCGGGCTCGCCTGAATTACGTAGCCTACTACTACGACTATACCGACTTCTTCGCCACGGCCACCGGCACGGATGGCAACTTTGTGGTGGTGAACGCCGATGCCGAGTTCTACGGCGTCGAGGTGGAAGGCACGGCAAGGCTCACCGAGCACCTGGACCTGTTCGCGGCGCTGGGCTGGCAGGACGGCAAGTACAAGGGCGTGGCACCCACGGTGTTCGGCACCACCGTCGGCAAGGAGCCGCAGCGACTGCCGGAGATCACCGCCAAGATCGGCGCCAGCTACTACCGGCCAGTGGGAGATGATCGTGCAGTCCGGCTGACCGTGGACTTCAACTACCTCGAGGACCACTTCACCAACCTGCAGAACTCGGCCCTGGGGGCATCGGGCGACGTTGAGCTGTGGAACGCCAAGCTCGATTACGAGCTTGCAGACGGCAAGTACACCCTGTCGGCCTCCTGCCGTAACTGTGCCAACAAGGAATACGTGGCCCAGTCGTTCGACTTCGCGGGTATCAATTTTGTGCAGGTCTATCCAGGCGCCCCGCGCGACTGGCTGCTCAGCTTCAAGGTCAAGTTCTGACCGTGACCTTTCCTGACGGGCAAGGCACGACCGATGGCAACACGGATGTTGCCATCAGGTTCCTGCGTAATTTCTGGGCTGGAGAACTCGATTCAGCCCTGGTGCTGGCCAGTCCGGATGCCGTGTTTGTCAATACCCGCTCCCTTGCCGAGCAGCGCATAGTGCCCTTGCGGCAAGCCCTGTCCTGGATCATTGGCGACCTGTTTTCCAGGTTTGTCCCGCCGGGTCGCTTTGACGTCCAGATACGCAATGCCCTTGGGGAAGGAGACCAGGTCATGGTCGAGTACTCGGCGTCCGGTCGACTGGACAATGGCCGCGACTATGCCAACGACTACGTCATGGCTTTCACGTTTCGCAACGGCCAGATCATCGAGCAACGCGTACATACCGATACCCAGCACCTGGCTCGCTTGTTCGGGCCCTGAGGAGGTCACGTGACAGATGGTGTTCCCCTGCCTACAGCCGCTCGCAGCGCGCTGGTGGTAGTCGACATGCAGAACGGCTTCATCCATGAGCAGGGGTCCTGCGCCAAGGCCGGTTTCCCGGTGGCGGCACTGGCCGGCTCGGTCGAGCCCTGCCGCAAGGCAATAGGCATCGCCCGGCGCGCGGGGGTCCCGGTCATCTTTACGCGCTACACCTACCGCTCGGACTTCAGGGACGGAGGATTCATGCTTCGAGAGAAATTTCCGATGCTGGCCGAGGCTAATGCGCTGGTGGCCGGCAGCTGGGACCAGTCCATAGTCGACGAACTCGGGGTGCGTCCCGAGGACTTCATCATCGACAAGAACCGCCCCAGCTCGTTCCACGGCACGCCTCTAGCAAGCTACCTTAAGGGACTGGGTGTCGATGAGGTAGTCGTTTGCGGCGTGACCACCAACTGCTGCGTGGAGACAACGGTCAGGGATGCTGCTCAGCACGACTTCCGCACCTTCGTACTGGCGGATGCGGTGGCAGAGTGGGAGGAAGACCGCCAGCAGGGAGCACTCAAGACCATGGGCATCCTGTTCGCACACATGATCGATACCGGACGCCTCGCTGGCGCCTGGACTTGAAAGGGGTAAGTCATGAACGATCGCGCAAAACTGATGCCGCTGTGGAGCCCACCTTTTGGTGGCCCTCCGTACCCCATGCTGTCGGCGGAATTGCTGTTGGTGGAGTTCGAGGCTGACCGCTCGGAGATCGAACGCATTA
>JAUMBX010000054.1:0-1427 GCA_032119515.1 Steroidobacteraceae bacterium
GAGCACGTCGGCACCATTGTTCGGCCTCGGCTGGCTACGGTCCAGGTTCATCGCCCTTGCTGTCACAGCTCTTGACGCCCACCGCCGAGCCGCCGGCCGCCGTGTCGATCTCCCCCGCCCAGATTCAGACCCTCGATCTGAGCCCCCTGGAGATCTGGGCCGCCCTTCCACCGGCCTCCCTGCTCCAGGCCGGTGCCCGGGATCCGCAGCGCGTGGATTGCCATGTCTCCTTCATCGAGGCTGGGCACGAATTCAGAGCCGAGCCGGGTGGCGAGCCAGCCGCTGCCGGCGACCAGCAGGACCGCCCCGGCCAGCACCGGCGCCCGATGGGCCAGCGCCCAGCGCAGTGCCGGACCGTAGCCGGCCTTCAGGCGTTCAACCACCCGGTTGTCGCCCTCGTTGACCCGGCCCGATACGAACAGGGCCACCGCCGCCGGCACGAAGGTCAGCGACAGCAGCATGGCCGCCGTGAGGGCGATGACCACCGTGAAGGCCATGGGATGGAACATCTTGCCCTCGACCCCGGTGAGCGCAAAGATCGGCAGGTAGACCGCAGTGATGATCAGTACGCCGAACAGGCTGGGGCGTATCACCTCGGCGGACGCGCTCGCCGCCAGCTGGAAGCGCTCGTCGCGGGACAGCACCCGCCCAAGTTGATGTTGGGCCTGGCCGAACCGGCGCAGGCAGTTCTCGACGATGATGACCGCCCCGTCGACGATCAGCCCGAAGTCCAGGGCACCCAGGCTCATCAGGTTGGCCGACACGCCATTGGAGACCATGCCGGTGATGGTCATCAGCATGGTCAGCGGGATCACCGCTGCGGTGAGTAACGCGGCCCGGACGTTGCCGAGCAGCAGGAACAGCACGACGATCACCAGCAGGGCGCCTTCCCAGAGGTTGGTGCGCACCGTCGCAATGGTCCTGTCCACCAGCGCAGTCCGGTCGTACACCGCGGTGGCCACCACGCCCTCGGGCAGGCTGGCCTGCACGGATTCCAGGCGCTCGGCAGCCCTGCGGGCGACTGCCCGGCTGTTCTCGCCCACCAGCATGACGACCGTGCCCAGCACGATTTCCTTGCCGTTCTCGGTTGCGGCACCTGTGCGCAGTTCCTTGCCCTCGATCACCTCGGCCAGTTCGCGCAGTCGAATCGGCAGTCCGCCGCGTTGCGTGACCACGATGTCTTGCAGCTGATCGGGGTTCGAGACTTGCCCGGGGACCCGGATCAGGTACTGCTCGCCGTTGCGCTCGACGTAGCCGGCACCGACGTTGTCCGTATCGCGTGCAATGGCCTCCATCAGGTCGCGCAGGCCGATGCCATAGGTCGCGAGCTTCGCGATGTCGGGATTCACGTGCACCTGCCGCACGTAGCCCCCGACGGTGTTGACCTCGGTGACACCCTCCAGGTGCCGCAGTTGCGGCCGGACCAC
>JAUMBX010000054.1:1437-5854 GCA_032119515.1 Steroidobacteraceae bacterium
CGGTGGGCGTCCAGGCCTGGCCGTCTGGACGCAGGGCGCCCGGTTCCGGCTCCACGCTGTACATGAATATCTCACCGAGGCCGGTGGCCACCGGGCCCAACGCCGGCTCCACGCCCGGCGGCAACAGGCTCTTGGCCTGCTGCAGGCGTTCGGCAACCTGCTGCCTGGCAAAGTAGATGTCGGTGCCATCCTCGAAGACGGCCGTGACCTGCGACAGGCCGTAGCGGGAGATGGACCGCGTGTAGTCGAGGCGCGGCAGACCGGCGAGCGCCGTCTCGATCGGCCAGGTCAGGCGCTGCTCCGCCTCGAGCGGTGAATAGCCAGCCGCTTCCGTGTTGACCTGCACCTGCACGTTGGTGATGTCCGGCGTGGCGTCGATGGGCAGGCGGGTGTAGTTCCAGCCTCCCAGCAGGGCCAGCGCCAGCACCGCCAGCAGGACCAACCAGCGATGGCGGATGGCTTGATGGATGATGCGCTCGAGCATGGGTGGATCCTCAGTGGTCGTGGCTGGCGCCGGACTTTTCGATGTCGGCCTTGATCAGGAAGCTCTGCTCGACCACGTAGGGCGTACCCGGGTCGATGCCACCAAGCACTTCCGCCCATTCACCATCCTGCCGGCCCAGCTCCAGCATCCGCACTTCGTAGGTCTCCCCGAAGCGGGCGAACACCACGGTGAAGTCGCGGAAGCGCTGCAGGCCCGAGGTCCTGACCGCCAGTGGCACGGCCGTCTCGCCGAGGGTGATCTCGGCCGATACCGACATGCCTGGCCTCCAGCGTCCCTCCTGATTTGGCAGCACGGCGCGCGCCACCACCGTCTGGCTGGCCGCGTTCGCCATGGGCAGCAGGGCCGACAGGCGCGTCTCCAAGGGTGCCTCCATCCCGGCGCCGCTCACCCGGACCGGCATGCCGGCTTGCAAGCGTGCTGCCTCTGCACCGAAAGCATGCAGCTCCAGCCACAGCTGCGAGAGGTCTGCGATCTCGAACAGCGCGGCATCCCCGGCCACGTCGCCCACGTTGGTATGCCTGGCCAGTACGATGCCGTCGAGGGGGGCCAGCACGTCGTAGCTGCGCAGGCTTTCGCGATTCTCGACGGTGGCGAGCACCTGGCCTCGACGCACCCGCTCACCGGTGGCGACCTTGACGGCCAGCACCTGACCCGGGAAGCGTGCCTTGACGACCGCCTGGCGGTCGCCATTCAGGGCAATGCGGCCGATCAGGCGCGTCAGGTCACGAATGACCGCAGGTCCGGCCGGGGCAACGGCCACTCCGGCCGCCTCGGCCACTGCCGTGGGCAGCATGGTGCGCCCCTCGTGCGAGGCGTACTCCCAGCGGTACTGCCGACCGTCGTGCGAGGCCGTCACCGTCACGTCGAAGGAATGGGGCTCGACGACCGTGCCATCCCCTACCAGGGCGTTGCCCTCGGGCTGGAACTGGAAACGATCCACCTTGCCACCCAGGCGGGCCAGCTGGACGCTGACCTGCACCTGGCCGGGGGGCAGCGGCTCTTCGCCCAGATAGCCGTAGAGCTGGAAGCGCGGCGGTACGCCCGCTTCGTAGATCGTGACCTCCAGCGCGAAGTCGCCTTCGCGAAGCAGGCGACCGCCGTTGGGGCCGCGCTCATAGTCGGCGGCGGCCTCTTCGTGGCCATGGGCATCCTCATGCTCATGGTCGTGATCATGGTCGTCAGTCGAGCAGGCGCTCAGCAGATAGCCCAGCAGCAGAATGATCGGCAGGAAAAGCTTCTTCATGGCAGGGACTCCGGGGAATCGGCGGTAAGGCGCTGGACCTGGGCCAGCAGTTGACGGTGCCTGAGGGCGGCGTCGATGCGCTGACCAGCCAGCTGGTTCAGCAGGCGTCGGCCGTCGAGCACCTGCAGGTAGGAGTAGCGGGCGTCGTCATACCCCTGTTGGGCAAGCGCCAGGGCGCGCTCGGCAGCCGGGATCATGTGGTTCTCAATCGACTCGAACTCGTGCAGTGCATGCAGCATTTCCTGGTAGGCGGCATGCAGTTGCTCGTATCGCTCCAGCTCGGCTGCGCTGCGCTCGGACTCCAGCGCCGAGCGCTGGGCACGAATACGCGAGCCGGCCAATCGAGACCGCTCACCCAGCCCGACGGGTAGGCTCACGGACAGAACCAGCGCCTCGTCGTCCAGTGCTTCCAGTCGCCTGACGCCCAGCGAACCAGTGACGTCCGGTCGGCGGTTCGCAGCCGCCAGGCGGGCTTCTGCCTCCAGCATCTCGGCCTGCAGTTCGAAGTGGCGCTGGTCCGGACCCGCCGTCAGCCTCGCTGCCAGGCTCTCCAGCGAGGTGGGCTCCGCCGCTGGCGCGAGCTCGCCCTCGGCCTTGCTGAAGCTGGGCTCCCTCTCGCCCCACAGCACGGAAAGCGCCACCTTGGCAGTCTGCAGTTCGTGTTCGGCGTCCTCGACTTCCAGGTTTGCGCGTGAGACCGCCAGCTCGGCCAGCGGCAGGTCGGAGGCAGGGCTGGCACCCCGCTCCACCCGTTCCGTCACGGCTGTCAGGGCTTCCTCAGCCAAGGCGAGCTCCCTGCGGGACAACGCCTCATGCTCCTGGCGGGCGAGTACCTCGAGAAAGCGCAATCTGGCGAGGGCTGTGATATCGAGCCGCCTGCGCTGCAGGTCGTTTTCGCGCGCCGAGACCCTGGCCTGGCCCACGCTGGACCTCGCCGCACGCTTGCCACCCAGTTCGAAGGTCCGGTTGAGGCTCAGCGTGGTCTCGGCAGAGGTCAATCCGCTCAGTGCGCCCGTGCCGGCAAACTGCTCGAGGTCGGCCTGCACGTTCATGGCCGGGGCCAGTCCGTCCAGCTGCGCCTGGTGCCGGGTGGCATCCACGATGGATGCCTCGGCTGCGAGCATGGGATGTCCCCGCGTCGCGCGATCGACGGCCTCTTCCAGGGTGAGTGCCTGTGCCGCCCTCAGCGGAGTGGACAGGGCAAGTATCCCGACCAGGATCGGGACATAAAAAAATGGGCGAAACACCACGATACCTCCATGGCCTGAGCAAACACGACCGCCCGCCGCCGAGGGCGGGCAGGGGCTTCCGAGCTCAGGCGATGGGCGGGCGGTGAGGAATGGAATGAGTTGGAGAGGCGGGCAAAACGGCGGCCGTGGCAGCTTGCCAGGCATCCACCGTCGCCGGCAGTTCGGGGGTCGGCGCGGACTGGCCGAGCATGACGACAGGGGCGACTACCGTATGGACGTGCAGGCTCCCTGCATCGGGCTCGCCTTCGGGCACAGGCTTCTTTGAATGATCATGGTCATGCTGGGAGACGTGCGAATGCCCCTTGGTGTCACTCAGGTGGGCATGCATCTCGTTGCGCAGCGTACCGCCAAAAGCCATGCTGAACAGCACCAGAATGAGAAGCGGCCGCATCGCTGGCTAGGGTGCCTGAAGACCGGGTCTCAGACAATACCGACGATGAGCAGATCGCTACCTCAGCATCACCAGCTGCGGTAGCGCATCGGCCCCGGCCCACACGATGGCAGTCTGGCTGTGGCGCGCCCCCAGCGCACGAGCTTCCTCAAGCGGGATCCCCAGCACCAGGAAGCTGGGTTCCGCCGGCCAGCCATTGCTCGGGTGCTGACCGATGCCGGCTCGAATTGACCAGCGCCCCTCGCGAAGCTCGGCTTCGAGCCTCCCCAGGCGCGCCTCATTCTGCCCGGATTCCAGCAGCTGGCTATGCGGATTACAGGCGGTGATGAAGGCGCAGCAGTCCACATCGCAGCGCTGGTAGGTCGCCAGCAGGGCGGTTGACCTTTCGCTTACCCGCAGCACGAACCCGTCGTCACCGATCACCCGATAATCGGTGGTGTAGTAGGCCTCGATCGTGGCCGGGTCGACGAGGCTATGCGCCAAGCCAGCCTAGCTGCGCGGTTTCAGCTTGCCGCAGTCCGCGCCCAGCCAGCGACCCTCCTGCTGGAGGGTCATCGTCTCGCGCTGGCCGTCCTCCACGGTATGCACGGTGACCGTTCCTGAGAACGATCGCCCATCGCTGAAGGTGATATCCGCTTCGCCCTTGCTCTGCGATTCGCCACCGCAGGAGAAACGGATCTTGATACGGTTACCGCTGCGCTCCAGGATGTCCTGCTGGCACTCCGGATCAGACTGGATGTCGAACTTCTCGGCTTCCTTTTCGGTCACGCACATGCGCATGACCTGCGTATTGTCCGCGCCCATGGACATCTCCATGCCTCGGGCCGCCATCATCTGTTCCATCATCCGCCGCTGTTCCGGCGGCATGGAGGCCATCGCAGCACGCGCCTCCGCCATGGCAGCTTCCATCTCGCCGCTGGCGCTCGACAACTTGCCCTTGTATTCCCACAGGCCGGCCTTCATGCCCTCCGCGTGAGCCGGCAGGGAAGCAGCCAGCAGCATGCAGGAAACTGCCGTGAAAGAAGCAA
>JAUMBX010000054.1:5864-13568 GCA_032119515.1 Steroidobacteraceae bacterium
ATTGTGCCTAACCGCGCTGCCGGCTACCAGCCGCGAATCCGGCTCCAGGTCGCCAGCACGTCCCGTTTACCGTCCGCCACGACCGAGTACACGTCATGCTGGGCACCCGTTGCGCAGGCGTGGTTGGGCAGGATCCGCAGGCGCACGCCCACTGGCAGCTCGGGTAATGGCGAGGTGGCGCCCGGACGAACGGCGAGGATGCCGTGTTCCTGGTTCGCCTCGACCATGATCAGGTCGGGATAGGGTGCGCCATCCAGGTCGCAGACCAGGCCATATCCCTGATCCACCGCCTGCCTGGCCGTCCCCCGGTCCCGCGACATGGCGGTCCACCCGGCGTCGACGATGACCCACCCGCGATGCTGCTGGTGGCCGATGACGGTGGCCAGGACCGAAAGGGCGATATCGGACAGCTGGCAGACACCGATGCCGTTCATCACCAGGTCGAAGAACGCGAACACGCCGGCGCGGACTTCCGTGATGCCCTCCAGTTGCTGCGCCCCGTGGGCGGTCGGTGTCGATCCCACGCTCACAATCTTAAGTGCATGCCCATGGCGGCGCAGCGACACGGCTGCAGCCGTGGCTGCTGCCCGTTCCCGTTCCGCAGCGTCAGCCATGTCCGACGCCGTGCGGCCATCATAGGAGGCACCGGCATGGGTCAGCACCCCGCGCAGCTCGACACCGTTGTCCGCCAGCAGCGAGCCAATGGAGAGCAAGCGGGGATCGTCCGGTGACAGCCCGCCCCGATGACCATCGCAGTCGATCTCAATCAATGCGGCAGGTACCCGGTGGCCCTCTGAACGCCTGCGGGCCAGTGCCCTGGCCTGCTCCTCGGTGTCCAGCAGGACAGCGAGGTCCACGCCGTCCTCGAGCAGTCGCTGGACACGCGGAAGCTTGTCAGGGGCAAGGCCGACCGCATAGATCATGTCGGTCCAGCCGGCGGCTGCAAAATGTTCCGCTTCCCGGAGGGTCGATACGGTAATCGGCCCTTGGGTGCCTCCGGTCATCAGGCGGGCGACTTCGATGCACTTGGAGGTTTTCACGTGCGGTCGCAGCGTGACACCCAGCGTATCCAGTCGCGCTTTCAACGCGGCGATGTTGCGTATCACCTTGTCCCGGTCGAGGATCAAGCCAGGAGTTGGCAGCGTGTCGAGATGAGTGAAGGTCATTTTTGGCTTTGGTAATCCCAAAGCCGAGCATAGCCCTATCGGCTTATTCGTTCATCTGGCGGCGCACTGCCTGTCCCGGGAAAGTATCCGGCAGCACCTCGCCCTCGTTCACCAGCACCCTGCCAGCCACCAGCACGTAACGCATGCCCACACTCGGCAGGGAGGGTTCAGAAAAGGTGGCCTGGTCGGAGACGGTCGCCAGGTCAAAGACGGCAAGGTCGGCATCCGCGCCTTCCTGTATGCGACCCTTGCGGCGGGCCGAGGCCACGGAGCGTTCCAGTCGCTGGGCCGGCATCAGGCTCATTTTCCGGATGGCGTCCATCAGCGTGAGCTGGCCGGTGTCCCGGACGTAATAGGCGAGGATCCGCGCGAAGCTACCGGCGTTTCGCGGGTGCCCGTCACCGCCGTCGCTGGCAATCATCACCAGCGGATCGCGAATGACCGCATCGACGGTCTCGGGACGGTTCACGAAGACCAGGACCGGAACCGGCTCCGTCGATGTTCGCAGCGCCTCGAACCGTTGCTGCGTCAGCTTTTCGCCGGTGCCGGGCAGCCGTATGGCGTCGTAATCGACGCCGAGCTTCTCCCGCCAGCCCGGGTTGAACAGCGCGGATCGAAGGTCGGTCATTCCGGCCACGTAAGGATAGGCCTCGGTCGTGACGTCGAGCCCACGCGCCCTAGCGCCGGCCACCATCTGGAGGCACTCCGGAGCGTCGGCGATGCAGCTGGAATTGATATGCACGATCTGCAGCGCCGCACCGGTGACTGCCGCTGCGGCAATGACTTCCCCGACGGCCTCGATGCTGGAGCCGGGTTCCAGCCGGCCAAAGCTGCGGACATGGGCAAACACGGGAACGCCGGTTTCGGCAGCCAGCCGAAAAGTGCTGTTCACCTCGCTGCGCAGGGTCCCGGGGGTGTACTGGATGCCCATGCCGATGCCCAGCGCACCGGCCGCCAGTTCTTCACGCAGTCTCGCCTCGATCCTCGCCAATCGCTCGGGATCGGCGGGCTCGTTGGTCGAGGGGCCGGTGGGCGCTATCAGTTCGTCTGCGGCGAGAGGGGTATCGAAGGCGGCAGCGCGTGCGGCCGCGTGGCTGGCCGTAGTGCCATAGTGGATCAGCGAGCGTCCGTGCTTGCTATCGAGGAATGCGGCGACGTCGGGTTGTCCGATCTCCATTTCCAGTGCGGTGGTGACGCCATCCAGCGCCTTCAGCATTCCGTCTGCAGGGGTATGTCCGTGCTGGTGAAGGTCGATGAATCCCGGCGCCACCACCAGGCCGCTCACGTCGATGACCCGGGTGGCCGTCAATTCCTCGGTGGTGATCCTTTCGATGCGGCCGTCGCGGATGGCCACATTCCTGACCGCATCCAGTCCCGATTCCGGGTCAATCACCCGCCCGCCGATCAGGGCCAGGTCATAGTCTTGACCCGCCACGTCGGCAGCGCCGGTCAGAACAGGGGCTATGCACAGGACCAAGGCTGCAAGACGCAGCGTTGCGGTTTTCATGACGCCGCTCCTCTTGATTGAACAGACAGGGTGTCCGGTCGCAGGAGCCGCCAGACACCCAGGGTCAGTAACGGGGCTACGAAGACGATGAAGATCAGCCAGGCCAGGAAGCGATAGCCACTGGCAATCAGCGCCACCAGGCCGAGCTTGCTGGCGACAAACACGGAGAGAATCAACGCCACGGTAGCGATGCCGGCGCGAGGCAGGCGACCGAGTTCACGGCCGTGTCGGGCCAGCACGCCGGCCATGCGCTGATTCAAGCTATGGATGCACCCGGTACCGGTCTCGAGCATGGCCACGAAGATCATGACCTGGAAGACCACGTGAAAAACCGGTGCTCCGATGTTTGTCAGGACGTAACTGGAAGGCAGGGTCGCGCCAGAGATTTCCGGATACCACGCCGCTATGCAGACGAAAAACAGCAGGGCGGGCAGCATGCCCAGTGGGCCGCACAGGAGCCCGGCGACCACGGCATCGCGTTGGCTGGTGAGGTGGCGTAGCACCGGCAGGATGGCCACCGCGCTGAACACGTTGTACGCCGCGTAGGTGAATCCGCCCGGCGCCCAGCCCGCCGGAATGGAGGACTCGGCGAACGCCGCCGCAATCCTTGGGCCGACACTGGAAAACACCAGCAGGAAAAACACCAGGTAAACGAGGTACAGGAAGTAGGTGGCCCATTTGAATAGTGCCTCGACCGAGCGATTGCCAAAGGTAGTGACGAGGGCAACGCCAACGATCAGTAACGAGGTCCCGACGAGGGGCGGCCAGCCGAAGGTGGCGTGGCCGATCTCGCCGGCCGCGGCACCGAATACCGACATCACGATGATCAGCAGGGCGATGAAGGCGAGGTCGAAGACGAATGCGGCGGGTCCCAGCAGGGCCGAGAAGAAGGCGCCATAGTCGTAGGCCGAGGCGGCCCGCGCGAACAGGAAGGTGAGCGCCGCGATGCCGCTCCACAGCCCCATGGCCAGCACCATCCCCAGCAGCCCGCCCAGCGGTCCGCTGGGCATGAAGAACTCCACGAGTTCCCGACCAGTAGCGTAACCACCCCCGATCACTACTGCCTTGAAGGCAAAACCTGGCAGGAGCCAGCGCTGGAACCGGCTCGGGCTGCTCACGGATTCCAGGTCCAGTCGCTACTGGCCTGTCGGCAGCCTCCCTCAGGATGGCCGGTCCATGCCCGTCCTCGTACCACGCGTCCGCTCCACTGGCGCGTGGCCTCGCCTTCGCGGAGCGCACGCACGCCATTGACCCACACGTCGTCGACACCGGTGGCCAGCCGGTGAGGCTCGGCAAAGGTGGCGTGATCCTGGACCGTCTGGGGATCGAACACCACGACGTCTGCGTGGTAGCCGGGTTGCAGCAAGCCGCGATCGGTCAGCGAGAGGACCGCGGCCGGGAGCCCGGTCAGCCTGCGGACGGCCTCCTGGAGCGTAATCACCTTTTCTTCCCGTACGTATTTCGCCAGCAGCCGGGCAAAGTTGCCGTAGGCGCGTGGATGGGTGGCGGACTTGAGGAAGTTGCCTTCCGGAGCGGCGGCCTCGGCGTCGGAACCGAAGCTCACCCAAGGCAGTGCCACTTGCTTGCGGATGTTGTCTTCCGACATCAGGAAGTAGGCCACCCCGACCCGGGTGCCGTCTTCCACGACCAGCGACATCATGGTCTCCTCGGGGCTCTGGTTCCGCAGCCGCGCAACTTCGGCCAGGGTCATGCCGGTATAGCGCTTGAGATCAGGATTGCGAAAGACCAGGAACTGCATGCCTTCCGGACCGGCATGCAGGCCCAGGTTCTCCCAGGTGGAGGCCGGTTCACCCATTTCCGCGGCCACCCTGGCGCGGATGGCGGGGTCCTTCAGGCGTTCGATCCATTTTTCCAGTCCTCCCTCCTGCACCCAGGGCGGCATGGCGGCATCGAGCCCGGTGGCGCCGGCAGGATAAAGGTACATGTCGGCAGTGATGCGGGTGCCGGCCTTGCGGGCGCCCTCGATCCTGGCGATGGCCGCATCAAGCTTCTCCCAGTTATGCCTGCCGCCGACTTTCAGGTGATAGATCTGTGCGGGGGCCCCGGAACGACGGGCTATCTCGATGGTTTCATCGATGGCTTCCAGCAATCGGTCCGCCTCGCTGCGCATGTGTGCGGTGTAGATGCCACCGCAGCGTGCCGACTCGCCTGCCAGGCTGGCCAGCTCATCGGTCGTAGCAAAGGTGAGCGGCGCGTAGATCAGCGCGGTGGTCACACCCAACGCGCCTTCTTCCATGGCCTGCCTGACCAGGGACTTCATCTCCTCCAGTTGCCCGGCATCGGGCGCCACGTTGTCGTTGCCCAATACGTACTGGCGGACAGTTCCGGCGCCCACGAACGAGGCCACGTTGGGTGCGATGCCTTGTTTCTCCAGCTTGCCGAGATAGTCTCCCAGCGTCGTCCAGTCGACCTCGTACTGGTGGTCCACCTGCATGCTGCGGAACTCGGCCTTCATCCGCTCGTTCAAGGGGCCCATGGAAATCTCGCCCATGATCTCGAGCGTAACGCCCTGCCGGAGGTCGGAGAGCGCGCGCCCGTCCACCAGCAGGGATTCCTCCGGATGGGCCAGCATGTTGATGAAGCCCGGCGCGACGGCACGGCCCGCTGCGTCGAATTCTTCCTTGCCCCGACCCGGGGCGCTGGGGCCGACGTAGGTGATCCTGTCGCCGCGTATCGCTACATCACCTGCAAACGGGGTGCCACCCGTGCCGTCGTGGATCATGCCGTTGCGTATGACCACGTCGTGATCGAACTCCGCGTTTGCCGTCTGGCAATTAATCAGCATGGCCACGCAGATGCCGAAGACCGGGGTGAGCTTCATCGATGGCCTCGCTGGTCGCTGGCTTGACAGTTCCGCTTACGCAACTATACTGCTTTTAAGCAACTCGACAACAATTTGAGAACACTGCGCATCATGACGCCGCCGTCGGTTGTGATCGAATTTTCTTCGCCGTTTGTCGTCTTCCTGGGTGACATCACCTCGGAGACCTACGCCAAGACCGGCCTCGGACTCATACGCTGGCGGCCCGGCGAATGCATAGGGCAGATTCGCCTGTCGCAGTCGACCTACGACGCTGGTGTTGCCGACCTCACCCCGGCAACTGCGAGGGCGTCCGGTGCCCGCTCGCTGATCGTCGGCTCTGCCGCAGTCGGTGGCGGCGTGCCGGCCTCGTGGGTGCCCGCCTTGTGTGAGGCAGCGCGCACCGGCCTCGACATCGTGGCAGGGCTGCACGTCCGACTCGCGTCGCTGCCTGGCCTTGCCGAGGCGGCCGAGCAGGGCGGCGCCCGACTCATCGACGTCCGCGTTCCCCCAGCGGGCCTCCCGGTGGGAACGGGAGTCAAGCGTCCTGGCCGGCGCATCCTTACGGTGGGCACCGACTGCGCGTGCGGCAAGAAGTACACGGCGCTGCAGCTGACCCAGGACCTGCGCCGCAACAATTATTCGGCCACTTTCAGGGCCACCGGACAGACCGGAATCATGATCGCAGGCCGGGGCATCCCGATCGACGCGGTGGTGGCCGACTTCGTGACCGGCGCGGCCGAGCAGCTCTCGCCGGCAGCGGATCCGGCACACTGGGACGTGATCGAGGGCCAGGGCGGGCTCTTTCATCCTGGCTACCTGCAGGTCAGCGTCGGCTTGCTGGTGGGCTCACAGCCCGATGCGTTCGTCGTGTGCCATGATCCGCTTCGAACCCACATTTCCGGTTGGTCAGGTTTCCCGCTGCCCACGGTCGTCGAGGTGATCGAGCGAACGATCCAGATCGGCCGGCTCACCAATCCCGCCATCCGCTGCATCGGCGTCGCGCTGAACACCTCTAGGGTACCGGCCCATCAGCGGGCCGTACTCCTGGCTCGCCACGCAGAGGAAGCCGGCGTGCCCTGCGTCGATCCCCTGGTGGAGGGGACTGAGGCCATCATTGCCCACCTCAAGGGAGTGTTTCCATGACTGCATATGATGATCCGGCGACTCAACCGGCTGTCCTGACCCGTCGTACTGCGCTGCAGCTGGCCATGGCCCTCGCTGCGGGGTCGGCCGTCCCAGGTGTCGTCGCCGCATCGGCGTCTTCGGCCTCCGTGGCCCTGGATTTTGCCGCTACCGACGCGCTTGCCATGGCTCTGGTGGCTGAAAAAGTCATTCCCGGTCTGTCACTTGCCGTGATGCGCGGCGGTGAGATCCTGCATGCGAGGGGGTTCGGCTCCGCCAACCTGGAAACCGGCACACCCGTGACCGCCGAGACGGTCTTTCGCGTTGGTTCGGTGAGCAAGCAGTTCATCGCCGTATCGCTGGCCCTGCTCGCCGAGGACGGCAGCCTTTCGCTCGATGATCCGCTCTCGCGTTTCCTGCCGTTGTTTCCACGGGCCAAGGACGTCACCCTGCGGCAGATGATTCACCACACCTCAGGGCTTGGAAACTATACCGAGACCCAGCCGCGCGAGGAGTTCTTCAAGCATGCCCGGCTGGACTACGGGGATGCCGAACTGCTCGCCGCCATGGCCAATACCTCGCCGCTGTTCAAGTTCGAGCCCGGTACCGGCTGGGCCTATTCCAATACGGCCTACCTCCTGTTGGGCCTGGTCGTGCAGGTCGTGACCGGCGAGCCCTATGGTGTGTTCATGCAAAAGCGCCTCTTCACGCCCGCGGGACTGGTGAGGACTGCCGTAGATGACGCGGGAGACGTGGTCACGGACCGTGCCAGCGGCTATACCGCAAAGCCAGACCGACCAGGCGAGATCCGTAACGCCGATTTCATCTCGATGACTTTCCCGGGTGCGGCGGGCGCCATGCGCTCCACCGCCTCAGACCTGTGTCGCTGGCACGCCGCCCTGCTCGGTGGCCGCATCCTCCAGCCATCCACCCTGCGGGACATGTTGACGCCCGCCCGCCTTGCCAATGGTGACTTGCCGCCCACCCCTCCGCGACCCGACCTGAGCGCCGAGGAACTCAAGAAACCCATCCGTTACGGCTATGGAGTGTTTCTTGGCGACTTCGAGGGCCACGAGTACGTGGAG
>JAUMBX010000055.1:0-1216 GCA_032119515.1 Steroidobacteraceae bacterium
TACGATCACCTCGCCATCGATCACGCCGGAGAGATGGTTTACCTCGCCCCCACCCGGGTCAACCTGGAACTGGCGATGGAGCGTTCTCCGGACGTCCGGTTCTCCGAGACGCGGGATCACCTGATGGCGTAGCGGTGCGGGGGCTCCGCGGGGGGTTGGGATGCGGAGCATGCTGAGGCGGCCGGTGGTGTCCTGGGCCCTGTACGACTGGGCCAACTCGGCCTTTGCCACGACCGTCATGGCCGGTTTCTTCCCGGTGTTCTTCAAGCAGTACTGGACCTCGGGCGTCGACGTGGCGGTCAGCACCTTTCGCCTCGGCCTGGCCAATGGGCTCGCCAGCCTGCTGATTGCCCTGCTGGCGCCGCTGCTCGGGGCCATCGCCGACCGTAGCGGCCTGCGGGTCCGCTTCCTGATGCTCGCGATCATCCTCGGTGCCGCCGGCACCAGCGGCCTCTACCTGGTGGCCGAGGGTCAGTGGCAGCTGGCGGTCTTCACCTACGTGCTGGCCTCACTCGGCTACTGGAGCGCCGAGACCTTCTACGACTCGCTGCTGATCGACGTCGCGGCGCCTGGCGAATACGACATGGTCTCTGCCCTCGGCTACAGCCTGGGCTACGTGGGAGGGGGGCTGCTGTTTGCGTTGAACGTCTACATGACCCTGCAGCCAGCCGTGTTCGGGCTGGCCAGCGCCGGCGAGGCGGTGCGCATTTCCTTCCTGATGGTGGCGGCCTGGTGGTTGTTGTTCTCCATCCCCGTCCTGGTCTGGGTCCGCGAACAGCGGCCGGCCAAGCCGCTGCCGATCCTCCCGGCGATCGCCGCCGGCTGGCGCGAGTTGCGGCAGACCATCCTGCACATCCGCAGCCTGAAGCCACTGGTCTGGTTCCTGGGCGCGTACTGGCTCTACATCGACGGGGTGAACACCATCGTCAAGATGGCGGTGGACTACGGCCTGTCGCTCGGATTTCCCCAGGAGAGCCTGATCGTGGCCCTGCTGATCACCCAGTTTGTCGCCTTCCCGGCAGCGCTGGCCTTCGGCTTCAGCTGGCAGGCCTCCATCGCCACGGGGCTCATCCTCGCCATGTCGTCGACCGCCATCGTGCTGCAGAGCCTGAGCGAGCGGGGCCTCCTCAAGACCTCCGCCGGGCAGTCCTCCTTTTCGGTGCTGCTGTTCCAGGACATTGCGGTGATCCCCATCCTCGCCCTCCTGCCGCTGCTC
>JAUMBX010000055.1:1226-3749 GCA_032119515.1 Steroidobacteraceae bacterium
ACTGGCTGAAGAGCGAGGCCGAGTTTTATGCCATGGCCGTGACCATCGGTCTCGTGCAGGGCGGCATCCAGTCGCTGTCGCGCTCTTATTTCGGCAGCCTGGTGCCGCCGGGCCGACAGGGTGAGTTCTTCGGGTTCTACAACATGATGGGCAAGTTCGCCGCCATCGTCGGTCCCGTCCTGGTGGGCGTGACTGCGCTGCTGACCGGCAGCACCCGGGCCGGAATCCTCTCCATCCTCGCGCTGTTCGTGGTCGGTGGCGCCCTGCTGTGGCGTGCACACAGCCTTCAGCTGGCGGCCGCCAGCCCCGGCCAGCCCGCCGGATCCACCCCGTAGAACCTGCTGAGACCGGCATACAGGCGGGGATGGCTGTCGGCCAGTTGCGCCGGCGTCTCGAAGAAGGCTTCGCTGGCCACGGCGAAGAATTCCACCGTGTCCTCGGCGCCGTAGGGATCGAGGGTGGTCTCCTCGCCCTGGTCGATGGCAGACCTCAGCGCCGCCAGTTCCGTCTCCAGCAGCAGGTTGCCGGGACCCCCGGTTTCCGCATGCAGGTAGTGGGCAAATTCATGGATGACCACATTGTAGGCAGAGGTTGCGCTGCGTGCGTTCACGTCCTCCCAGGACAGGAGGATCCGCGAGGTGTCCCAGGCCTGGCCGGAGAGTTCTTCCGGCCCCTCCGTGACCACCCCCAGGTCGTCTGCGCGTGGTTCATCGACCACGAAGCCGGCCGGATACAGCAGCACCGATCTCAGATCCGGGAACGGCAGCGAAGCGCGGCCCAGTTCCAGCAGGCAGGCCTGGGCAGCCACTGCCAGGCGCATGAGGTGCGTCACCTCCAGTCCACCGCAGCCGACGAACAGCTTGCCGGCCAGGAAGGTGGCGGTCAGGCGCTCCAGTTGTTCCCGCAGCGCTTCCGGCATGGCGGAGTAGGCAGGCAGGCGCTGCCTGAGATACATGCGATCGGCTTCGCTGAGTCCGCCGGCACCGGCACGCCGCAGGCGGCGCTCGGTAAGGGCGGGTGCCAGCAGGATCCAGGCGATCACCATCGCGGCCACGGCGAGCACTGGCAGCAGCAGGCGAATCACGGTCGGAAGCGCCGGACCAGGCCGGACAGCCTGGATAAGTGGGTTCCACCGTTCGCGGGCTCATAGCGGGCTGCCAGATAGGCTCGCGTGATGGCCCTCGTTTGGTCGGCAAGCTCCGGGCGTGCCGCGACGATCCTCTGGAGGTAAGCGGTCGCGGTCTCCTGTGGCTGGCGGGGCAGCCCCGCGGCGGCGAGGCGCCGGCTGAATTTCAGGTACCAGCGCTGCGGGGCATCGACGGGGCGCGGTCGGTAACTCCAGGCCAGGCTGGCCACCACCAGCAGGAGCCCGCCGCCCAACGCGAAGGCCAGCGCAATGCCGAGCTGGCGCCAGTCCGGTTCCTCCACGCCGAGTTCCTCGAGGAGCGCGGTCTGGTTGTCGGCCGAATACCGCACGACCCAGTCGTTCCACGCGGCGCGGAGCCCGTCCATGGCCAGGCTGAGTTTCCAGAGGGCGTCGATGGAGCGCACCAGGCGGCCGGGTGCCGGGTCTTCTTCCGGGAGCGCCGACTGCAGGTCCTGCAGGATGCGCTCGGGTGCCACGGCCGCCGTAGGGTCGATCCGGGTCCAGCCGGTCCCCTCCAGCCAGACTTCCGACCAGGCGTGGGCGTGGGACTGCCGCACCACCAGGTACCCGCCGCGCGGATTCCAGTCGCCGCCCTGGTAACCGGTGACGATGCGTGCCGGGATGCCGGCCGCGCGCATCAGGGTGGTGAAGGCGGTAGCGAAATGACCGCAGAACCCCTTGCGGGTGTTGAACAGGAAATCATCCACTGCATTGCGCTGCAACAGCGGTGGCCGCAGGGTGTAGAAGAACTCCTGGTCGCGTAGGCGCTGCAGCACTGCCGCGATGAAGGCCCGGTCACTGCCAGTGTCCTCACGGAGTGATCGGGCCAGCGCTCCGGAGCGCGGGTTGGCGTCTGCGGGCAAGGCCAGGTTGTGCCTGCGCGCCGAGGTGGCCAGCGGCTCCACGGTTCGGTAGCGGGTGTGGGAGGTCATCCGGTACTGGATGACCGAGTCCACCGGATGGGCCGCAACCAGGCGGTAATCCCAGGATTGCCTGCCGAGCGAGGCAGGGACGTCGTCCACCATTTCCAGCGCGAACAGGGTTCGTCGCCCGCTGGGTTCCATGGTGACCTGGTAGCTGACCGGACGGCTCTCGGGCTCGACCGCCTGCCAGGGATAGACCTGTCCGCGCGGCTGTCGCCAAGTGTAGCCGTCCGTCTCGCTCAGGACCGGGCCTCGCCAGTAGCGCTCCTCGCGCGGCGGCAGCGGGCCGTCGAAGCGGACCCGGAAGGCGACGGTGTCGGCAAGCGTCAACTCGGAAATATCGCCCGGAGACAGTTCCTCGCCGAGTCCGCTCAGGGCCCGGTCGGATCCCGGGATGCCCCAGAAATGCCCGGCCACCCTGGGAAAGAACAGGAACAGGGCGATCATCAAGGG
>JAUMBX010000056.1:0-15325 GCA_032119515.1 Steroidobacteraceae bacterium
CAGGTAGGTGTTGCGCATCCAGAAACCGACCTGCTCCGGCGGGTCGAACAGGAACAGCATGCCCCGGTCGGGGTCCATGTCCCGCACGAACATCAGGCCCCGCGCACGGGATTCGAAATCGTCGGCGATCCACACGCTGAAGCGATGGTGGCCTCCGGCCCCGCGCACCTCGAGCACCTCGCTGGCCAGGTGCTCGAGCGGGACGCGAGGCTCCTGCTCAGCGGCGAGCCCGGGCCCACCGACCAGGCAGGCCAGCAGCAGCATCAGCAACCCCGTGCAAGGCTTCATGGCCCGGAGTCTAGCCCGGGTGAGGGGGGTGCGCGGAAGTCGAAGGTCGCCAGCAGCAGCGGACGGCCGTCGGTCAGCGAGCGCGCCGGACCGAGGCAGTAGCCGAGCGCCTCGACGGCTCCGCCGGGCTCGGCCACGGCGCGAACCTCGAGCAGGCACTGGCCAGCGCCGCGGGTGCTGTAGATACGGCCATCGGGCTCTTCCACCACGGTCAGGTTGAAGGGGATGGGCTGCCCGGTCGGTGCCGGGGAAAAATCCGGAGGCGCCAGCAGGAGGGTGAGTTCGCCGCCGCCTGCCAGGACGGCCCTGAAGCGAAACCGCAGGCCCCTGCCATCGGGGCGCGCCGTCGTCTCGCAGTCCAGGGCCTCGCCGCGCCAATCGAGGTCGGCCTCCAAGGCCCCCCTGAGTCGACCGCTGAAGTAACCGGTGCCGTCAGCCAGGCAGGCCGCCGCTACCTGGCCGGCGGTGAGCAGTCCGCACAGTAACCCGATGGCAGCATGAGCCCGCATGTGTGGACGCTATCACATCGGCGTGCCCCAGCATTTTAGGGACTCCCTGCGGCCGAGCGGTTACCATGCGAGGTGAAGCAAGGGAGTGAGCATGGAGCCTTTCTCGCAATCCCGACGTCGCTCAGGTCGCTTCGTCAGCCGGTTGACCCGCGGCACCCTCGCCCTGATCCTGGCCGGCGGCAGGGGTGAGCGCCTCAAGCACCTGACCACCCACCGCTGCAAGCCGGCCACGCCCTTCGGCGGCAAGTTCCGCATCATCGACTTCGTGCTGTCCAATTGCCTCAATTCCGGGATCCGGCAGATCGCGGTCTTGACCCAGTACAAGTCGCACTCACTGATCCAGCACGTGCAGCGCGGCTGGGGGTACCTGCGGGGAGAGTTCGGTGAGTTCATCGACGTGATCCCGGCCCAGCAGCAGGTTGGCGAGCATTGGTACCGCGGCACCGCCGACGCGGTGTTCCAGAACCTCGATTACATCCGTGAGCACCGTCCCACCCACGTGCTGGTGCTGGCGGGTGACCATGTCTACAAGATGGATTACGGCCCGATGATCGCCCTGCACCTGGAAAAGGGCGCCGACATCACGGTCGGGGTGGTCGAGGTGGCGGTCGACGAGGCCCGGGAGTTCGGGGTGCTGACCGTCGATGGAGACAACAAGATCCTGAAGTTTGCGGAAAAGCCAGCCGAACCCGACTCCATCCCGGGCCGCGAGGGGATCGCGCTCGCCTCGATGGGCATCTACGTGTTCAAGACCCGCCTGCTCGAGCGCCTGCTGGAGGAGGATGCCTTCAACCCGGACTCGCGCCATGATTTCGGCCGCAACATCATTCCCGAGGCCCTGCACAAGCGTGCCATCTATGCCTATCCGTTCCGCGACGTGCGCACCCGGGCGCAAAGCTACTGGCGCGACGTGGGCAACGTGGACGCTTATTACGACGCCAATCTCGAGCTGATCCACGTGTCGCCGGAGTTGAACCTCTACGACTCGCAGTGGCCGATCTGGACCTATCAGGAACAGCAACCCCCGGCCAAGTTCGTGCTGGATGACGACGGCCGCAGGGGAACGGCCGTCAATTCGATGGTGGCCGGTGGCTGCATCATTTCGGGTGCCGAGGTGCGTGAATCCCTGCTGTTCTCGGACGTACGCATCGAGGAGCGCAGCCTGGTGGAGCGTTCGGTCGTCCTCCCCGGAGCACGCATCGGCAAGGATTGCCGGATCGCGCGGGCGGTCATCGACGAGGACTGCGAGATCCCGGACGGCACGGTCATCGGCCACGACCGCGCGGCCGATGCGAGCCGTTTCTACATCACGCGCAAGGGCATCGCCCTGGTGACGGCCGAGATGATCCGGGGCCGGCAGTGAGGGCGGGTGGTCTGGGCAGCCTCCTGCTCCTCGGCCTGTTGGGTCTCCTGCTGGCCGGTTGTGCCTCCATCCCACGCGACCTCCGTTCCCCCGAGTTGTCCCTGGTGGGGGTGGAGGCCGAGGACCTCTCGGTGTTCGAGCAGCGGCTGCTGGTCCGCCTCAAGGTCTTCAATCCGAACGAGGTCGAGTTGCCGGTGCGCGGCATCGACCTCGACGTCTTTCTCGAGGGGGAGCGTCTCGCAACCGGCACCACCGAGCGTGCCTTCACGGTGCCGGCGCGGGGAGAGGCGGAGTTCGACATGCGGGTAAGGGCGAGCGCTGCCACGGCCCTGCTCAAGGTGCTGGAGCGCGGGCGCAAGCGGGACGGAGAGGGACAGTCCCTGCGCTACCGGATTCGTGGCGAAGTGCGGACCGCGCTGGGCCTGCTGCGCAAGCTGCCCTTTGATGAACAAGGGACCCTCGATCTGGATTCACCTCGCAAGGGTTCGCGATCCCGTGACTGATCAGCTGCCGGCTTCGGTGGCCAGCTGTCGGTAGAGCTCGAGGTACTGTGCCACTGGCCTGTCCCAGCCCAGTTCGGCAGCCATGCCGTTGGACTGCAGTCGCGCCCAGCTGGCCGGCTTGTTGAACAGATCCCCCATGCGGCCCAGTGCCCACGAAATGGCGTTGGTGTCTGCGTCGCGGAACACGATGCCCGTGCCGCTGCCTCGAGCCTCGTCGAAGTCCCGCACCGAGTCGGCGAGTCCACCCGTGGCGCGCACCAGCGGCACGGTGCCGTAGCGCAGGCTGTACATCTGGTTCAGGCCACAGGGCTCGTAGCGCGAGGGCATCAGGAAGGCATCGCTGCCGGCCTCGATCCAGTGTGCGAGTGACTCGTCATGCCCCTGGCGGAAGGCCAGCCGGCCGGGAAAGCGCTCGGCAAGGCCGGTCAGGCCCGATTCGAGTTCGCGCTCTCCACTGCCCAGCACCGCCACTGCGATCGCGCCCTGGTCGAGTGCCCGCTCCAGGGCCGGCAGGGCCAGGTCGATACCCTTCTGCCAGACCAGCCGCGATACCATCCCCACCAGCGGGGCGTCGCCGGGCATCAGGCCGAGCTTTTCATAGAGCAGGGTGCGCATGACCCGTTTGCCGGACAGGTCACTCGCCGAAAAGTGCACCGGCAGCAGCGAGTCGGCGGCCGGATCCCAGGACCGGGTGTCGATGCCGTTCAGGATGCCGATGACGCCACCCGGCCTTGCTGAGAGCACCTCGTCCAGGCCCATGCCCAGCTCAGGCGTGCAGATCTCCCTGGCATAGGTCGGGCTGACGGTGTTCACGGCATGGGCGGCCCGGATGCCCTCCTTCAGGAGGTTGATCCTGCCCGCGCCCAGGTCGGCGGCATCCAGCCGGCTGAGCCCGCCCTCGCCGAGCCCCAGCTCTGCGCTGGCGCCGGCGCTGATCACGCCCTGGTAACCAAGGTTGTGGATGGTGAGCAGGCTGCGGGTATGGGCCAGGGCCGGATCGCCGCCGTTGGTCAGCCGCAGCAGGAGTGCCGCCGCAGCGGTATGCCAGTCGTTGCAGTGCAGGATGTCGGGGCCGCGACCCAGGGTCCGCCACAGCTGCAGGGCGGCGTGGCAGAGCAGCAGCCAGCGCAAATGCTCGTCGCCGCCCCCGCCGTAGACGCCTTCGCGGTCGAACAGGGTCGGGCAGTCGACCAGGAACAGGCGAACGCCTTCTGCTCCTGCGCAGGAGCGGACCTGGTATCGAAATGCGTGACGGCCGAGCTGCAGGTCGGCGTCTTCAAGGAGGCGATCCGATCCTGCGGCGAAGCGATCGAGCTCCGGGTTGCGGTATCGGGGCATGACTACGCTGGTGGCGACGCCCCGCCTCGCGAGCTCCACCGAGAGCGCTGCAACAACGTCGCCGAGGCCGCCGGCCTTGGCCCAGGGCGCCAGCTCAGCCGACAGGAAACACACCGAGAGGGTCACGGCTTGGGGTCGGGGGCCTCTGGAGGGGGTGGCTGTTCCTGGGCATCCGGAGCCGGCGTTGCGCGACGCGTGCCCAGGAAGGCCCCCATGAGGTTTTCCTGCATGCGGGTCCAGACCTCGAGGTTCTGGCGGGTGAGTTCGGCCATGTTGGCGACCGGGGGTGGGGCGGCACTCAGGGCCTCGGTGAACTGGCGCCTGAACTGCTCCTGTTGCTGGGCGAGACTGCCGACGCTGGATTCCAGGTAACGGGTCATGAAGTCCTGCATCGGCCCTCCGTAGAAACGGATGATGGACTCCAGCACCGTGGTCGAGAGGATCGGCTTGCCGAATTGTTCCTGCTCGGCGATCACCTGCAGCAGGATCAGTCGGGTGATGTCTTCCTCGGTCTTGTCCTCGACCACCCGGATCCGCTCGCCCTGGACGATCATCTGGCGGATGTCGCTCAGCGTGACATGGCGGCTGATCGACGCGTCGTACAGGCGGCGGTTCGCGTATTTCTTGATCAGCCTTTCTTCAGCCATGGACCGAGTGTAGCGGAAATGGTGCGCTGCGTTGGATGCGGCGCAATAAAAGAAAATGGGACGGCGACCCGGAGGCGCGCCGTCCCGAGGGGGGCCAGTGAAGCTCAGGCGGCCTTGCGCGCCTGGCTGCTGAGCTCAGTAGAGGTCTCGTCGTACCAACGAGTCAGCTCCGACTGCTGCTCACTCATGAGCTTGATCATTTCCTGGGAGCGCTGAGTGGCCTTCTCCACCCACTCGGTGGTGAGTTCCACCTGGCGGGTCGCCATCTCCTGCGTGTCCTTCACCTCGGTGGCGATGCGGGCCTGCTTGAGCCCAAGCTCGAGCAGCTCGCCGGCAAAGGCGTACTGCTGCCGCGCTACGCGCTCATAACCCTGCAGGGCGAGTTCGGCGAGGCGGGTGGCCGGCGCCAGAGCCTTGCGGGTGTTTTCCATGACTGCATTGAAATCAAACATCGGATTGGCCATCGTCTGCTCCTTGATGGTGGTGACATTCCGCTGGGGCTTGCTTTTCCGCGGCGGGGGGTTACTCGACTTGCAGTAAGTGTAGCGCTAATCTTTTTGCGGTGCAAGAGTAATGTGGAACGGGTTGGCTGTTTGCCTCCGCGACGTCTCGGGTAGTAAAAATATTATTTAAAAACATGATGATAAAAGATCATAGGGCGCTTTTTTCCGATCTGGTGGTGGGCGCCTGGCCGTCGGGCTTTTTTGCGCTGCGTTGTCCAGTACAAGGCCGATGAGCAGTACGGGTGCCACGCCCGGTTGGGAGGCTCTGCAGCAGGCGTTCTGGCTGCAGGCTGCTGGCCTCGTCGGTGCCTGGCCGCTCCTGTGTCCCCCGCCCGGGATGTCGTCAGACGGCGCCTGGCAGCGCCATGTCCAGGCGTCGATGTGGTTACAGGCCGCGATGTCCCGCTCTGTGGCTGCCCTCGGACCCATGCCCGAGGCGACCGATCCGGCGGCCTACCGTGACTGGATCGAGCGGGCCGACCAGGCCTGGGTGGCGATCGCCCGTGCTCCGGAATTCGTGGCCGCGCTGCGCGGGCTCCTGGAGGCGGCCCTCGACGCGTGCGAGCGATCCGGCCTGGCCCTGCCCAGTGCCGCTTCAGGAGCGGCCCGCGGCTGCACGCCCGGCGAAGTTGTCGACCGGCCGGGCGGGCATCGCCTGCACTTTTACGCTCCGCCCACGCCGACCCCCGGGTTGCCGCCGGTGCTGGTCTGCTATGCGCTGGTCAACCGTCCCTGGGTCGTCGACCTGGAGCCTGGACGTTCCCTGTTGCAGCATCTGCTCGCGCAGGGCCTCGAGGTTTACCTGCTGGAATGGACCGACCCACTGCCGGCCGATCGCGAGCGCGACCTGAATCACTACCTCGAGCTGGGAATACGCGCCAGCGTGACGACGGTGACCGAGCGCAGCGGTGGCGAGAGGCCCTGCCTGCTCGGCATCTGCCAGGGCGGGACGCTGGCGCTCTGCCATGCCGCCCTGTACCCCGAGTCCATCCACAGCCTGGTCACCATGGTCACGCCCGTGGATTTTTGTACCCCCGACAACCTGCTCGGAGATTGGTCCCGGGCGCTCGACGAGGATCGGCTGGTGCGGGTCCTCGGTAACGTACCCGGTGCCTGGCTGAATCTTGCCTTCCTGGCCCTGCGACCCTGGCGACTGCTGACCCAGAAATACGTGGAGTTCGGGGCGCGCGCGGACGATCCTCAGGCGGTGGCGACCTTCCTGCGCATGGAACGCTGGATCTTCGACAGCCCCGACCAGGCCGGTGCGGCCTTCGCCCAGTTCTGCCGGGCCTTCTACCGTGAGAATCGCCTGGTCACGGGCGGGTTGGACCTTGCGGGTGGCGAGGTCGACCTGCGCAAGATCCGCTGCCCGGTGCTCAACATCCTCGCCAGCCAGGATCACCTGGTGCCACCGGCTGCTTCGCGGGCGCTCGAGCGGTTGCTGGACGCCGCGCCTTACGAGGAACTGGAGGTCCCGACCGGGCATATCGGGATGTACGTCAGCCGCTCGGCCCGCGAAGTGCCAGAAAAGATCGCTGCCTGGCTCGCTGCAGGGCGATAATCGGGTCGGCCTGGAACCCCCGGGCGAAACAAGAGGTCAAGCCCCCATGGCACTGGAACAGGTACTCGCCGAGCTCGAGGCTCGGGTCGGATCGGAAATTCACGTCAGCGACTGGTTGCCGGTTGCCCAGCAGCGGGTCGATGCGTTTGCCGACGCCACCGACGATCACCAGTGGATCCACGTCGACCCCGAGCGTGCCGCCGCGGAATCTCCCTACGGGGGGGCGATCGCCCACGGTTACCTGACGCTGTCGCTGTACCCCATGCTCAGGGGCCTGGTCGACGAGGCGCCCCCATTTCCCGGCGTGCGCAACGTGATCAACTACGGTGCCAACAAGATCCGCTTTCCGAGCGCGGTCCCGGTCGGCGCGCGAATTCGGCTCCGGGCGACGCTGGTGGCAGTCGAGGCCATTGCCGGCGGCCTGCAGCTCACCGAGTCTGCAGCCTTCGAGGTGGAGGGTGCATCCAAGCCGGCCTGCGTCGCCGAAGTGCTGATGCGTCTGTATTTCTAGCGCCGGACAGGTAGTTTTTGGTGCGATACTAGCGCGCTAGTTTCCCCCTCACTGACAGGAAGTTGCATGCCACGTCGCCTGCTGGCCATCCTCATCGTTGCGGCCTTGCTGGGATCGCTGGGCTACGTCTACACCACCCGGCGGCCCGCAGGCCAGGACGGCGGAGCGCCTCAGGCGGGAGGTTGGGGAGCGCTTAGCCAGCGTCCGGTGGCGGTGGTCACCGAGTCCGTCAGGTCATTGCCGCTGTCCGTCGAACTGGAGGCCCTCGGCACCGCGCGGGCCCGCGAGGCCGTGGACGTCACCTCCAAGTCGGCCAACACCGTCACCGCGGTGCGCTTTGACGAGGGGCAGCGGGTCGGCAAGGGGGAAGTGCTCGTGGAGCTGGACGGGGCGCAGGCCAGGGCCGATCTGGCGGCGGCCGAGGCGGCGCTGAAGGAAAGCGAGTCCAACCACCGGCGCAGCCAGGACCTGTTTGCCCGCCAGGCCCTGTCCCAGTCCCAGCTGGAGCAGATCGAGGCGGCGCTGGTGGGCAACCGGGCCCGGGTGGCGGCCGCGCAGGCCCGCCTGTCGGACACCATCATCCGGGCGCCTTTTGCCGGCCGGGTCGGCCTGCGGCGCGTCAGCGTGGGCAGCCTGGTCAATCCCGGTTTCGTGATCACCACTCTCGACGACACCTCGGTGATCAAGCTCGATTTCAACGTACCGGAGGCGTTTCTCTCCATCCTGCAACCCGGGCTGGCGGTAGCTGCGACCAGCGTAGCGTATCCGGGGCGGATTTTTAGCGGTCAGGTGGCCTCCATCGATTCGCGGGTCGATCCCGTCTCGCGCTCGGTGACCGTCAGGGCAGAGCTGCCGAATGCCGAAGCGCTGCTGAAGCCAGGCATGTTCATGGCGGTTCGCCTCACGCGCGAGCCCATGGACGGACTGGTCGTGGCCGAGTCGGCCATCGTGCCCGAGCGCGGCAGCACCTTCGTGTTCGTAGTCGCGGACGACAAGGTCACCAGGCGCGAAGTCACCCTCGGGCGCCGCGAGCCGGGCTTGGTGGAGGTGCTCTCGGGTCTCAAGTCTGGTGAACGTGTCATCGTGCAGGGTACCCAGAAGGTGCGTGAGGGCAGCACGGTCTTCGAGCAGGGCGAGGCTGCCGGATGAGGATTTCCGAGATCTCGATCCATCGACCGGTCTTCGCCACGGTCATCAGCCTGCTGCTGGTGATCGTCGGCCTGGTGTCCCTGTCCGACCTGCCGGTGCGTGAATACCCGGACGTGGACTCCCCGGTGATCTCCATCGACACTTCCTACCGTGGCGCCGGCGCCTCCATCGTTGAGGAGAAGATCACCCAGCTGATCGAGGACCGGGTGGCAGGCGTGGAGGGCATCGAGAAGATCCGCTCAAGCTCGCGCGACGAGAGCTCGGACGTCACGATCGAATTCAGCTCGGACCGGGACATCGACGCGGCGGCCAACGACATCCGCGATCGGGTCTCGCGCGTGGTGGACGACCTCCCGCCCGAGGCGGACCCTCCCGACATCGCCAAGACCGAGGCCGATGCCGAGCCCATCATGTACCTGAACCTCACCAGTGACCGCATGAATTCGCTGGAGCTCACCGATTACGCCGAGCGCATCCTGGTGGACCAGTTCGCCGCCTCCCCTGGCGTGGCGCTGGTGCGCCTGAGCGGCGCGCGCCGTTATGCCGTCAGGGTCTGGCTCGATCGCCAGGCGATGGCCGCCCGGCAGGTCACGGTGCTCGACATCGAGAGCGCGCTGCGGCGCGAGAACGTCGAGCTGCCCGCCGGCCGTCTCGAGTCGACTGAGCGCGAATTCGCGCTGCGCACCGATACCGGACTGCGCAAGGTGGAGGATTTCCGCAACCTCGTCATCGGTCGTGGGGCGGACGGTTACCTGGTCCGGCTCGGCGACGTCGCCGAGGTGGTGCTGGGTGCCGAGAACGAGCGCTCGCTCGCGCGCTCGGATGGCGTGTCCGGATTGAGCATCGGCGTGGTGCAGATTTCCAAGGCCAATACCCTCGAGGTGTCGCGCGGCATCCACGCGACCATGGAGCGGCTGCAGCCGGCGCTGCCTGAGGGCATGACGCTGGATTACAACGTCGACCGCTCGGTGTTCATCGAGGCCTCGCTGCGCGAGGTGGCCATCGCGCTGGTCATCTCGCTCACCCTGGTCCTGGGCGTGATCTTCGTGTTCCTGGGCAACCTGCGCGCGACGCTGATTCCCGCGGTGACCATCCCGGTCTCGGTCATTGCCACGCTCGCCTTCATGGACGTGGTTGGCTACTCGATCAACGTGCTGACCCTGCTGGGCCTGGTGCTCGCCATCGGGCTGGTGGTGGACGACGCCATCGTGGTGCTGGAGAACATCTTCCGCCGGATCGAGTTGGGCGAACCGCCGCTGGTGGCGGCCCTGGACGGCAGCCGCGAGATCGGCTTCGCTGTCATCGCTACCACCCTGGTCCTGGTCTCGGTGTTCGTGCCGATTTCCTTCCTGCCTGGGGCCTTGGGCAGGCTGTTCCGCGAATTCGGCTTCACGCTGGCGGCGGCGGTGCTGTTTTCCTCCCTGGTGGCCTTGACCCTCACGCCGGCGATGGCCTCGCGCATGTTCAAGGAGAACGAGCGGCGTTCCCGGCTGACCGAGGGCATCGACCGGTTCTTTCACCAGCTGGCTGACTGGTACGAGCGTCGCCTGCGCAGCCTGATCCGTCGGCCGCTGCTCATCATCGGCGGCACCTTGGCGCTGGTGCTGGTCGCCGGGCTCGCCTTCCGCGCGCTGCCCACGGAGTTTGCGCCCACCGAGGATCGCGGCGTGCTGTTCCTCGGGCTCACGGGCCCTGAGGGTGCCAGCCTCGAATATACCGAGCGCCAGCTCTCGCAACTCGAGGACATCCTCTATCCCTACAAGGAACAGGGCCTGATCAGGCGCATCAACCTTCGCGTGGGCGGGGGTTGGGGTGGCGCGGAGGTCAACGCGGTGCGCGGCTGGGTGGTGCTGGCGGACTGGGACAAGCGGGACGTTTCCGCAGGGGAACTGGCCGCTGAAATCGAGACCAAGATGTCGGCCCTGCCCGGCGGGCGTGCTTTCGTGTTCCAGCCCCAGGGCCTGTCCTTCCGCGGTTTCGGCCAGCCGATGCAGGCCGTCATCGGTGGCCCTGACTACGAAACGCTCGCGCAATGGAGCGATCTGCTGCTCGCGCGCACCGGCGAAAACCCGGGCCTGGTCGGGGCCGACAGCAGCTATCGGGAGCGCAAGCCGCAGATCAACATTTCCGTCGACCGCGACCGGGCCGCCGAGCTCGGCGTCTCCCTGCAGTCGGTGGGGCGGACGCTGGAGACCGTGCTCGGGTCACGGATCGTCACCACTTACGTCGACCGCGGGCGCGAATACAACGTGGTGCTGCAGGGCGAGGCGCGCGATCGTTCCCGCCCTTCGGATCTGCAGAACCTCTACGTGCGCTCCGATCGCAGCGGCGAACTGGTGCCGCTGGCAAACCTCGTGCGACTCGAGGAGACTGCCGGCGCGTTGTCCCTGGAGCGCTTCGACCGGCTGCGCTCCATCACCATCAGCGCGGGCCTCGCCCCGGGCTACACCATGGGCGAGGCGGTCGAGTACTTCCAGCGGCTGGTGGGCGAGGCCCTGCCCCCCGAGGCGCGCCTGAGTTTCGATGGCGAGGCCCGCGAGTACCTGCGCTCACGTGGGCAGCTGTGGGTCACCTTCGCCTTCGCGCTGGCCATCGTGTTCCTGGTGCTGGCGGCCCAGTTCGAGAGTTTCCGCCATCCGGCCATCATCATGACCACGGTGCCGTTGGCCATCATCGGCGCGCTGGCCGGCCTGTGGCTGTTCAACCTGTCGCTGAACGTCTTCAGCCAGATCGCCATGATCCTGCTCATCGGCATCGCGGCCAAGAACGGGGTGCTGATCGTGGAGTTCGCCAACCAGCTGCGCGATGCGGGGTATGAACGGGTGGAGGCCGTGATCAAGGCCGCCGCGATCCGCCTGCGCCCGGTGCTCATGACCAGCCTCTGCACGGCCTTTGGCGCCACCCCTTTCCTGCTGGCCTCGGGCGCGGGTTACGAGCAGCGCGAGCCCATTGGCGTGGTGATCTTCTACGGCACCATCATCTCGGTGGTGCTGACGCTGTTCGTGGTACCGGCCGTCTACACCCTGCTGGCCGGTGAGCACCGCTCGCCACGCTACCTGCGCGAGCTGATCGCCCGCCAGCGGGCTTCCGTGGAGGGTGCGTCGGCGGACCCAGAGGCTCCCACCGGCGCGCCCGGAAGCGCGACCCCATGATGGCGGCCAGCCGCCCGGCCAGTAGCGGAACCGCCCGGCGCCTGGCTGCTCGCCTGCGCGGACTGGTCGGCAAGGCGATCGCCGATTACTCGATGATCGAGGAGGGCGACCGGGTGATGGTCTGCCTTTCGGGGGGCAAGGATTCCTACACCTTGCTCGATATGCTGCTTTCCCTGCAGCGCTCCGCGCCCATCAGCTTCGAGTTGAAGGCGGTCAACCTGGACCAGAAGCAGCCCGGCTTTCCGGCTGAGGTCCTGCCGGACTATCTGCGGTCCCTCGGCGTGGCCTTCGACGTCATCGAGCAGGACACCTATTCGGTGGTCCGCAGGGTCATACCGGAGGGCAAGACCCAGTGCGGCCTGTGCAGTCGCTTGCGACGCGGTGCCTTGTACCGCTACGCACGCGAGAATGGCTTCAACAAGCTGGCGCTCGGCCATCATCGTGATGACCTGGTGGAGACCCTGTTCCTGAATCTTTTCCACGGCGGGCGCCTGAAGGCGATGCCACCCAAGCTGCTCTCCGATGACGGCCGCAGCGTGGTCATCCGGCCGCTGTGCTACGCGCCAGAGCGCGACATCGCACGCTATGCCCGCTATCGACAGTTTCCGATCATTCCCTGCACCTTGTGCGGTTCACAGCCCAACCTGCAGCGGGAGGCTGTGGCGGCCATGCTGGCGGAGTGGGAGAGTCAGCACCCCGGGAGGGTGGACTCCATCTTCACCGCGATGACCCAGGTCGAGGTGTCGCACCTCGCTGACCCGGCCAGTTTCGATTTCGCTTCCCTGCGGGTGCGGGAAGGCACACAGGGCTGAGGAGGCGGCATGTCTCGCAGCGAACTCGCCAGGCCGCTCGAGAATTCCTACTGGGTGGACCCGGGCAGGTTCCTGGCCGGCGAGCATCCCTCCGGCAAGACCGAAGCTGCCCTGCAGGATCGGCTGTCCGTCCTGCTCTCGGCGGGCATCAGCCAGTTCGTCGACCTGACCTCGCCGACCGAGTTTCAGCCCTACGAGGCGAGGCTGCGCCAGTTGGGCGCTCCAGCCTCCGTCCGTTACCACCGTGCCCCCATCCCTGACCACGGGCTGCCGCAGGATCCTGCCGTCACCGTCGCCATCCTCGACCAGATAGACACTGCGCTGGCCAGCGACCGGCCGACCTACCTGCACTGCCGCGCGGGCATTGGTCGCACCAACCTGGTAGTGGGTTGCTGGCTGGTTCGTCGCGGGCACACCGGCCAGGGTGCGATCTCTCGGCTCAACCAGCTGTGGCTGGCCAACGCCCGATCCAGGTTCTGGTCGACGGTGCCGGAAACGCCGGAACAGGTCACCTATGTACTCGGCTGGTCCGAGCCCCGTCGGGCGGTCTCGGCCACGAAGCAGGCCGATGAGCGTGCCGTGGTGGGATTACGGGCCCGTTACCGCGGCTTGCTGCTCGGTATGGCTGCAGGGGATGCCCTGGGGCAGGCAACGCTGCATCGTCGTCCTGGTTCCTTCAACCAGGTGGGCGACCTGCTCGGTGGAGGTCCCTACGCCCTGCCAAGGGGCGCGTGGGGCGACAAGACCGCGATGGGCCTCTGTCTCGCCGAAAGCCTGGTGACGACGGGAGCAGTGGACCTGCCAGACCTGCTGGCTCGGTTCCTCAGGTGGCAGAGGGAGGGGCACCTGACCAGCACCGGCACCTGCGTGGGCATCAGTGCCGAGACGGCGAGCGCGCTGGCCGAGGCCGAGGAAGCCCGTGACCCGAGGCTCGGCAGTCGCGATCCCTCGCGTCCCGGCAAGGAACCCCTGGGCCGTGTCGGCCCGGTGGTGGGGCTGTTGCTATCCGAGCCCGAGCAGGCCATCGAAGCCGCCGCAGAAGTCACCCGGGTGACCCATCAGGCGCCGGCGACGCTCGACGCCGTGCGGTACTTTGCGGCCCTGTTGATCGGTGCACTCCAGGGCGCTTCACGCGCCGAGCTGTTGAAACCGGGTTTCTCGCCCGTCGAGGGGTACTGGAAGCGGCGGCCCCTCGGTTCCGAGGTCGGGGCCGTGGCGATGGGGTCCTGGGCCCGCAAGCAGCCGCCGCGGATTTCCGGCGGCGGCCAGGCGGTGGATGCGCTGGAGGCGGCGCTGTGGGCCTTTGCCAGTCAGGACGGCTTCCGCCCGGCCCTGCTCGCGGCGGCCAACCTGGGGCAGGATGCCGACCTGACCGCGGCCATGGTGGGGCAACTCGCCGGCGCTTACGCGGGCCAGTCCGCCATCCCGGAGGCCTGGCTGGCCTCCATTTCCGGCAGCGGCCGGATCCAGAGCCTCGCGGATGCGCTGCTCGAGCGCGCGTTGCGGCGGATTCCCGCGTGAAACGCGCTGCCCGCTCCCGCCGCGGTTACTGGTGGGAGCGGCTCTCCGACGAGGAATTGCTGGATCTCCGCCTCTGCGACCTCGACCTGTCCATCAAGGGATCGTCCGTGGCAGCCGCGCTCGATCGCCTGGAGCGCGAACTGGAGCGGCGGCATATTGCCTTCCGCCCGCATCACTGGGTTGCGCAGGAATGGTTCTCACCCGACGGCGTGCCAGGCATCGCCATTCCTTTCTACCTTCTGCACCCGCGTCTCAAGCGCCTCGAGAGACGCTTCATGGGCGAGGTCGAGGGCGGCAACCAGATGGAGCTGATGAAGATCCTCCGCCATGAGGCCGGCCATGCGGTGGACACGGCCTTCCGCCTGCGGCGTCGCAAGGCGTGGCGCGAAACTTTCGGTCCCGCCTCGCTCCCTTATCCCCGCCACTACCGTCCGCGCCCGGGCAGCAAGCGCTTCGTGCAGCACCTCGGCGGGTGGTACGCACAAAGTCATCCCACCGAGGACTTTGCCGAAACCTTCGCCGTCTGGCTCAAGCCCGGTTCCCGCTGGCGAACCGAGTACCTGGGCTGGCCGGCCCTGCGCAAACTTGAATGGGTGGCAGGGGCCATGGAGGAACTGCGAGGCGTGCGTCCGCGCGGTGTACAGCGCAGGCACGTTGAGCCGCTGCGGATCTCACGCCGTACCCTGCGTGAGCACTACCGTGCGATGGTCGGCCACTATCGGGGCGATGACGCGGAGAAGATCGACAACATCCTGCTCAGGCTGTTCGCGCGCCGCCGACAGCGACCGACGCAGTTGCGCGGCAGTACGCTCATTCGGGAAAATAGCGTGGTGCTTCGCAGGCGAGTCATGGCGCGCACCGGCGCCAACGCGTACCTGGTCCAGTCCCTGATCGAACATCTGGAGGGGCGGGCCCGGTTGCTTGGATTGTTCGTCAAGGGTGACCGCCGGCAGGGCTTGCGGCGCCTGGAGCGGTTGCTGGTGACTCTGGCGGCCAAGTCCAGCAAGGGCGTCGGCCCCTGGATCGCCCTGTGAAGAAGTTGCGTATCCTCGTCCTGGTCCACGAGACGCTGGTTCCACCGGACGACATCAGTCATCTCACCGATCAGCAGGCCGACGAGTTCCGGACGGAGTTCGACGTCATCAACAGCCTGCGCGGGCTGGGCCACGAGGTCCGCCCGCTCGGGATCGGCGATAGCCTGAGTGAACTGCGCCAGCAGATCACCGGTTGGCAGCCGCACGTCTGCTTCAACCTGCTGGAGGAGTTCGGCGGCATCGTCACCTACGACCAGCACGTCGTGGCCTATCTCGAGCTGATGCGCCAGCCTTACACCGGCTGCAACCCGCGCGGGCTCATGCTGTCGCGTGACAAGGTCCTGTCCAAGCAGTTGCTGGCCTACCACCGCATTCCGACCCCGCAATTCGCCGTGTTCAGGCGTGACCGCAAGGCCATCATCCCGCGGCGCCTG
>JAUMBX010000057.1:0-6369 GCA_032119515.1 Steroidobacteraceae bacterium
ATCGCATCCGCCATGCGCACCAGTTCGTGGACCGGCTTGGACTTCAACTCGGTGAGGTTCATCGAGCGGCGTGAAGCCGCCAGCTCCTCCGGGGAGATGATGTCCAGATCGCCGCCGTCCGGGTAATCGTCCTGGGGCAGCCCCTCGGGCAGCTGGCGGTTGCCGCCGCGATGGCGACCCTGGCCCTTGCGTCCACCGCCACCCCCGCCGCCGCCGCCACCACCACCGCGGGCCTGATTGCCGAGGTAGCCCCTCACAGGTGCTGATCCAGGAGGGCGGCCAGCCTCACCTTGGGCACCAGTCCCACTTGCTGGGCCTGGGGCGCCCCGTCCTTGAACAGGATCAGGGTGGGGATGCCGCGCACACCGTACTTCAGCGGAGTATTGCGGTTGTCGTCGATGTTCAGCTTGGCGATGCGCACCCGGCCGCCGTATTCCTCGGCCAGCTGGTCGAGGACGGGGGCGATGGCCTTGCAAGGGCTGCACCACTCTGCCCAGAAATCCAGCAGGACGGGCAGGTCGGACTTCAGCACATCGGCTTCGAAGGTGGCATCAGAGGTATGGACTATGTCGTTTCCGCTCAAGCGGTGATCCTCCAGGACGAGGGTGGAAGGGAACTGTGGAATGGGGTTGGGGCCGCGGGCGTTCGCAATGAGTGACGGGGCAAGGCCCGATGCGGCACAATACGTTCTGGCGCTGAACCTGGGTTTGTCTGGTTGAGTCTTTGGCTCGATCGGGCCCTGGGGACCCCCGGATAGAGCCGGGTTCGGGATTGACGGCGGTTGTATCCGTCGTTGTTAGCGCTCTTTGTAGCCTGTCACGCGACAATTTTCAAGGGATGCCGGCATAAAAGGGCATCAGTGAGCGAGCAAAACTTTTCGGACATCTCCTTTACCGGACTCCACCTGCCCGAGGACCTGGCCCGCGGCATTGCCGACGCCGGCTTCGAGCGTTGCACGCCGATCCAGGCCGGGGCCCTGCCCCGTGCGCTGGCCGGCATGGACGTGGCTGGCCAGGCGCAGACCGGTACGGGCAAGACCGCAGCCTTCCTGGTCGCGCTCTACGCGCGACTGCTGCGCAATGCACCTGCGGCCGATCGACCCACCAGCTCGCCACGCGCGCTGGTGCTGGCCCCTACCCGAGAGCTGGCGATCCAGATCCATCACGACGCGACCCTGCTGGGTCAGTACACCAACCTCAGGCTGGGCCTGGCCTTTGGAGGCGTCGACTACGACAAGCAGCGGCGCCAGCTCGAGCAGGGCGTAGACGTCCTGATCGGCACCCCGGGCCGGCTGATCGACTACCTCAAGCAGCGGGTGTTCGACCTCAGGCATTGCGAGGTCCTGGTCCTCGACGAGGCCGATCGCATGTTCGACCTTGGCTTCATCAAGGACATCCGCTACCTGCTCAGGCGCCTGCCACCGCCCGACCAGCGCCTCAACCTGTTGTTCTCGGCGACCCTTTCCCAGCGCGTGCTGGAACTGGCCTACGAGCACATGAACGACCCGGAGCTGGTGCGTATCGAACCGGAGCGGATCACCGCGGAGAAGGTGACCCAGATCATCTATTTCCCCTCCATGGAGGAAAAAGCGCCGCTGCTGATCCACCTGCTGCGCCAGTCCGGAGCGACCCGCACCATGGTGTTCGTCAACACCAAACGCGCAGCCGAATACGTGGAACGCAAGCTCAGGGCCAATGGAATCGAGGCCGCCGCCATGTCCGGAGACGTGCCCCAGGCCCGTCGCCTGCGGATGCTCCGTGACTTCCACGACGGCGCGATCGCCGTGCTGGTGGCCACCGACGTGGCAGCCCGGGGGCTGCACATCCCGGACGTCAGCCACGTCTTCAATTACGACCTGCCCCAGGACCCCGAGGACTACGTCCACCGGATCGGGCGTACGGCGCGGGCCGGGGCAGCCGGGGACGCCATCAGCCTCGGTTGCGAGGAGTACGTCATGACGCTCCCGGACATCGAGTCCTTCATCGGTCGCAAGATCCCGGTGGGCAGCTTCGATCCGCAAGCGCTGCCCGAGGTAGCCTCTGCCAGCGCGGTGCCCCGCCACAAGGACACCCAATCCTGGAAGGAGCGGGAAGAGCGCCGTGCCAGGTCGCCATCGGGTGCACCGGGCGGTGGGCAGCGTCGCCGGCGTCCCAGGGGTAATGCGCCGGGCAGCGGCTCGACGTGACCGGATCGGCCGCAGCGCTGCTCGAGCCGGTGCAGCTGCTCTGCCGCGAAGCGGGGCGCGCGATCATGGAGGTCTACGCATCTTCGTTCGCCATCGAGCACAAGGAAGACGATTCTCCGCTGACCGAAGCCGACTTGCGCTCGCACCACATTCTCGAGGCGGGGCTTGCCAGGCTGCTTCCCGAAGTACCCGTGCTGTCCGAAGAGTCTGCCGCCATCGAACCGGCCCTGCGGCGGGGCTTGGACTGGCTGTGGGTGGTGGATCCGCTGGATGGCACGAAGGAGTTCATCAAGCGCAACGGAGAGTTCACGGTCAACGTGGCACTCGTTCACCGTGGCAGGCCGATCCTGGGCGTGGTCCACGCTCCCGCGCTCGATCTTGACTACTGTGCGGCGCGCGAGGTCGGGGCCCAGCGTCATCGAGGCGGCGACTGTCAGGCCATCCGTGCGGCGACCGCCATCGGTACGCCGCTCAGGGTGGTGGGCAGCCGCTCCCATCGTGGCAGCAGCCTGGATGGGTTCCTGGAACGTGCCGGTGGGCATGAGCTGGTTGCCGTGGGCAGCTCGCTCAAGTTCTGCATGGTGGCCGAGGGCTCGGCCGACGTCTATCCACGCCTCGGCCCGACCAGCGAATGGGACACGGCAGCCGGACAGTGCGTACTGGAGCAGGCAGGCGGACGGGTGGTCGGGTTGAGTGGCGAGCCCATGCTCTACAACCAGCGCGACACCCTGCTCAATCCCGGCTTCATCGCCTGCTCGGCCGCTGACCGCGACTGGACGGCATGGCTGAGCTGAGCTGGACCACGCTGGCGGCCATGCTGGGCCTGTGCCTCGTCGGCTGGGCCTGGCACGCCGGGCTGGCCGCGCGGGAATTGGCGAACCGCGTCGCGGCCGAGACCTGCCGCGAGGGCGGTGCGCAATTCCTGGATGGCACGGTGGCCAGTCACGGCCTCGCTTTCGCCCGCGACCAGGACGGGCGCCTCATCCTCCGTCGCACCTATGTCTTCGACTATTCCGAGGATGGCTACAACCGCAAGCGCGGCTTCGTGGTGGTGAGCGGGGGCCGGGTGGACAGCGTCGGACTGGCGCCTAGGGCAGTGCATTGAGCAGCCCTGTCGACCTTCACACGCACTCTACGGCCTCCGACGGGCTGCTCGAGCCGGCCGCGCTGGTGCACCTGGCGGCAGGGCGTGGAGTCCGGGTTTTGGCCCTCACCGACCATGACACCCTGGCAGGTATCGACGAGGCTGCCGAGGCAGCAGCAGCGACCGGTATCCTGCTCTTGCCTGGGGTGGAGCTCTCGGCCACCTGGCGCGGCCAGACCGTCCACGTGCTCGGCCTCGGCATCGACCCCGGCTCGGCCAGGCTGGTTGCCTTGCTCGGTCAGGTGGCAGCGCTACGCCTGCGCCGGGCCGGAGAAATCGCCAGGCGGCTGGAAAAATCCGGACTGCCCGGCGCAGACCTCCTGCGCGCGGTGCTCGCGACCACCCAGCAGCCGACCAGGACCCATTTCGCCAGGGCGCTGGTGACCATCGGTGCGGCCGCCAACACGGCAGCCGCGTTCGATCGCTATCTGGGCCAGGGCCGGGCCGCCGCAGTCGCCTCGGACTGGCCGGCCCTGCAGGAGGTGCTGGAGTGCTGCCAGGCGGCGGGCGGAGTCGCCAGCCTCGCCCATCCCCTGCGCTACCGCCTGTCCGCCGGCGCTCGCCGCGAACTCTGTGCGGACTTCCGCCAGCTCGGCGGGCTGGCGCTGGAGGTCGCCTGCGGGGGCGATTCACCGGATCGCGTCGCCAATGCAGCCAGCCTCGCCGCAGGCCAGGGCCTGGCCGGGTCGGTCGGTTCCGACTTCCATGACCCGGCGACTCCTTGGAATCAGCCCGGCCGTTTGGCTAAGCTGCCGGCGTCGGTCCCGCCGATCTGGCTGGATGCGGCCTTTCCGCCGGGTGCCGCGGAGGCCCTGGCGGCCTGAGCGCTGCCCGATGGAGCATGCCGGTGAGCGATGAGGACAAAGTCAACACGGAGCTGGTGCAGCGGCTGCAGAAGCTGCGCGACCTGCGCATCCAGCACCGCGACCTCGACGAGGTCATTGGCCGCCTCGCGATGGACCTGCACGTGGATGAACTGCAGCTCCGCCGGTTGAAGAAGCGAAAGCTGCTGCTCAAGGACCAGATCACCCGGCTGGAGAGCGAACTGATCCCGGACATGAACGCATGACGAGCTGGACCTTCGACGCAGTCGAGGCCTGGCTGACCGCCTCGACGCTGGGGCAGCTGTCCGCGCTGCTGCTCGGCCTGGCGCTGGCCTTGCTGGTCGCGCGCGCAGCGAACCGCTGGTACCTGCGGCGTGAAGAATCGGACATGCGCTGGGGCAGTCTCCTGACCGAGGCAGCCGTCGTGGCCTCGCCCTATGCCTTGGCAACCCTGCTGTTCGGACTGGGTGCCCTGCTGCTGCCGGTGGCGGGCCACGGGTATTCCATCATCGACCCGGCAACGCGGATCGCGGCGGCGATGGTGCTGATCAGGGTGCTGTTCTTTGCGGTCCGGCGCTCCTTCTCGCCGGACTCCCGGCTGCGGAGCTACGAAAACCGGCTGGCGCTGGTGGTGGGCGCCCTGGTGGCCGCGCAGATCCTCGGCTGGCTCGATTTGCTGGTCGCCCTCCTGGATTCGATCGGCCTGTCGAGCGGCCAGAGCAGGATCACCATCTGGTCGGTCATGTCGGCCCTGTTCGCCGTCTCCATCTGCGTCATCCTGAGCCTTTGGGCTGCGCGCTGGCTGGACCGGCGCATATCGAGGCTGGACGCGCTGGCGCCTTCCACCCGGATTGGCATCGTCAAGACCAGCTACGCGTTTTTCATCGGCCTCGGCGTGCTGCTGGGCCTGCGCGCCTCAGGGGTGGACCTGACCGCCCTGACCATCTTCTCCGGTGCGATCGGCCTGGGCCTGGGCTTCGGCCTGCAGGCCATCGCCGCCAACTTCGTCAGCGGCTTCGTCCTGTTGGCGGACAAGTCGATCAAGCCGGGCGACGTGATCAGCTTCACGGGCACCACCGGCACCAGCACGCATGGCTTCGGTTGGGTCGAGGAACTCCGGGGGCGCTACATCGTGGTGCGTGACCGCGACGGCGTGGCCACGCTGGTGCCGAACCAGAACGTGATCACCAACCAGGTGATCAACTGGAGCTACGGCAGCCCACGGGTGAGGTTGCGCATCGCCCTGCGGATCAGCTACCAGGACGACGTCGAACTGGCCCTGCAGTTGCTGCTCGATGCAGCGGCGGGCCACCCGCGGATCCTGACGGATCCGGCACCGGTGTCCAGGCTGATGGACTTCACCGACTACGGCATGGAGCTGGAAATACGCTTCTGGATCGCGGACCCGGCGGAAGGCGTCAACAATGTGCGCTCGGACGTCAACCGTCGCATCTGGTCGCTGTTCAGGCAGCACGGCATTACCATCCCGCCGGCCCAGCGCGAGATCCGCATCCTCGAGGGCAACCGCAGCGCCTCGACCCTGGCGCCGAGGCCTGGCGAGAAGGTCACCGACGCCGATGACGGAGCAGACTGACTCCCAGATCCGTCCCGCCGACATTCCAGCAGCGTCCTATCGCCTGCGCTGGGTCCGCGCGCCCGGCCCCGGGGGCCAGAACGTCAACAAGCTGGCCACGGCCTGCCAGCTGCACTTCCCGGTCGGCACGACCGGACTGCTCACGGAATCAGGGCGCGAGCGGCTGCGCAAGCTGGCCGGGCGGCGCCTCAACAAGGACGATGAGCTGGTGCTGGAGGCCCACGCCTTCCGGACCCGCGAGGCGAACCTGCGCGATGCCCTGCGCAGGCTGGCGGCGCTCCTCGAGCAGGCCGCGCCGGAACCCAGGAAAAGGGTGCCCACCCGGCCCGGCCGTGCGGCGCGCGAGCGGCGGATGGCCGACAAGCGCCACCGTCAGCGGATCAAGCAGTGGAGGGGCGGCGACGGAGACTGAGCCTCAGGTATGGGTGACCTGCAGTACGCTGTTGCGGATCTGCTCGGACAGCACCATGCGGGCATCCACCTCTACCCGGGTGAGTCCCTCGTCATAGGCCAGCTTGCCGCTGCCGTCGAGGGAGATCACGCCACGCTTCAGCAGCAAGGCGATGAAATCCCTGAACAGGTTGCGGTCGGAAAACTCCGGGGTTTCGAGCCCGTAGAGCAT
>JAUMBX010000058.1:0-3981 GCA_032119515.1 Steroidobacteraceae bacterium
GGATGGCGCGAGTACGTGCGCGGGCTGTACTGGCTGCACATGCCGGGATAACTGGACCTGAACGCGCTGGACGCCCGCGAGGCCCTGCCCTCCTTCTACTGGGACGGCGACACGCCCATGCGCTGCCTGGCCGAGTCGATCGGCCAGACCCTGCGACATGGCTATGCGCACCACATCCAGCGCCTGATGGTGACAGGACTCTATGCGCTGCTGCTGGGCGTAGAGCCGCGCCGGGTGCACGAGTGGTACCTCGCCGTCTACGTGGACGCCGTTGAATGGGTCGAATTGCCCAACGTCCTCGGCATGGCGCTGTATGCGGATGGCGGCGTGATGGCCAGCAAGCCTTATGCCGCCACCGGCAAGTACATCGACCGGATGAGCAACTACTGCGGCGGCTGCCGCTACCAGCCGGGCGAGTCCACTGGCCCGCAGGCCTGCCCCTTCACCACCCTGTACTGGGATTTTCTCGACCGCCACGAAGCACGCTTCGCCAACCATCCGAGGATGGCCCTGCAGGTCCGCAACCTCCGGCGGTTGTCGCCCACCGCGCGCGAGTCCATCCGGACCCGGGCGACAGAACTCCGGCAAGCTGCGGGCAGCTAGGTCATCATTTCCCCATGAAGACTGCCATCGTCTGGTTCCGGCGCGACCTTCGCCTGACCGACAACCCGGCCCTCGAAGCGGCGCTCGAGCGGTTCGAGCGCATCGTCGCGCTCTACATCCACGCGCCCGGGGAGGAAGCACCCTGGGCACCGGGCGCAGCCAGCCGCTGGTGGCTGCACCACAGCCTCACGGCACTGTCCGGCAGCCTGGCGGCACGGGGTGGGCGGCTGCGACTGGAAATCGGCGAGAGCGGCCAGACCCTGCTGGGTGTCGCGCGCCAGACCGGCGCCGAGGCGGTGTTCTGGAATCGGCTGTACGAGCCGGCGCTGGTCAGGCGCGACACGGCGATCAAGCAGCTGCTCACCGAATCAGGCCTGCAGGCCGTCTCCTGCAACGGAGCCCTGCTCTTCGAGCCGTGGATGGTGAAGACGGGTGGAGGCGGCCCTTATAAGGTATTTACCCCCTTCTGGCGGTCCTGCCAGCGTGACTTGTCCATGCTCGCGGCACCGCGGCCCGCTCCCGGGCGTGTGTCCTGCCTCACGGAGGCCGGAGGTGTAGAACTGCACTCGCTCGAGCTGCTGCCCCGCATCCGGTGGGACGCAGGCATGGCGAGGGAATGGCGGCCCGGCGAGGAGGGCGCGCTGGCGCGCCTGGATCGGTTCATCGAGTCGGCCGTCAAGAGCTATGACGAGGACCGCAACAGGCCGGATCGTGCGGGGAGCTCGCGTCTCTCACCCCATCTGCACTTCGGCGAACTGTCGCCACGGCAGGCCCTGACGGCGGCCTCGCGTCCCGATCTGGCGGGCTCTGCCGGAGCCGAGTCCTTCATCAGGGAACTGGGCTGGCGGGAATTCGCCCACCACCTGCTGTACCACTTCCCCCACACCACCGATGCCCCGCTGGATGAGCGCTTCGCCGGCCTCGATTGGCAAGAGAGTCCGGTAGTGCTGGCAGCCTGGCAGCGCGGACACACGGGCTTTCCCATCGTGGATGCCGGGATGCGCGAACTCTGGGCCACGGGCTGGATGCACAACCGGGTCAGGATGATCGTTGCCTCGCTGCTGACCAAGAACCTGTTCATGCGCTGGCAGGAGGGCGCCCGCTGGTTCTGGGACACGCTGGTGGACGCAGATCTTGCCGCCAATACCCTCGGCTGGCAGTGGACTGCGGGTTGCGGCGCCGACGCCGCGCCATACTACCGCGTCTTCAACCCGGTCCTGCAGGCGGAGAAGTTCGACCCTGAACGCCGCTACCTGCGACGCTGGCTACCGGAACTTGCCGCACTGCCGGACAAGTGGCTGGCGCGGCCCTGGGAGGCGCCAGGCGAGGTGCTGGTCAAGGCAGGCGTGACGCTGGGGAACCACTACCCCCTTCCGGTGGTCGATCCACGTGGCAGCCGTGACGACGCCCTGCGGCGCTTCGAGCGTCTCAAGTCGATGTCGAGACCCTGAATCCACCCTCACCCATAGCACGAATCCACCACCATGTACGTCCGTGTTCTTTGCCTCTTGCTCTGCCTGCTGCTGATCCTGCCGGCGGCTCGCGCCGATTTGCCCTCCCCGCTGCGCTCGGAGGCCACCTCACTCAAGCGGGTCGGCGAAGGTCGCCTGACCTGGCTGGGTTTCGGTGTCTACCGGGCCAGCCTGTGGTCCGCCGATGGCAAGGTCCCCGAGGGCAGTCCACGCAACGCGCTGGCCCTGTCCCTGTGGTACGAGCGCGCCTTCAAGCGCCAGCAGTTGATAGACATCACCCGCAATGAGTGGGAACGGCTCTCGCTGGCCCCGGCGGGCACGAGGGACACCTGGGCGCGCCAGCTCGACGCCATCTGGCGCGACGTGGCTAAGGGGGACAACCTCACGGCGCTGGTCATTCCGGACGGCGAAACCCGCTTCTACGACGGCACCCGCCTGCTGGGTCGGATCACGGATCCCGGCTTCGGGCCAGCCTATGTCGCCATCTGGCTTGACGAGCGGAGCGCGGTCGCCGACCTCCGTAAAGCATTGATCGGGCTGGGTTCCCGCTGAAGTCTCGTCTGGTTTACACTTCCCCCTGTCAGTTGGGATAGTTTGCCTTGAGTCACTCCTCTTCGCGGGCGGCAACGCCGACGTTACGGTTCCTGCACAACCTGGTTCGCTGGTTCGCCGCGGACCATGCCAACCTGCCTGTGCCGGCGAGGCCCGAGGCGATTGACGCGTCCCGCATCATTCCATTCGTGCTGATGCATCTCGCCTGCCTTGGGGTGATCTGGGTCGGCACCAGTGCGGTGGCCGTGGCCACCGCGGCCTTCCTGTACTTCATCAGGATGTTCGCCATCACCGGCTTTTATCACCGCTATTTCTCCCACCGCAGTTTCCGCACCTCACGCCTGATGCAATTCTTGTTCGGGGTACTCGGCGCCAGCTCCGTCCAGCGGGGTCCGCTCTGGTGGGCAGCCCACCATCGGCATCACCACGCGTATTCCGACCGCCCCGAGGATCCGCACTCACCCCGCCAGAAGGGCTTCCTGATGAGCCACGTCGGCTGGTTCCTGACCCGCGGCGGCTTCCGCCCGGACATGACCCGGGTCCGTGACCTCGAACGCTATCCGGAGCTGCGCTGGCTGGATCGCTACGACATCGCCATTCCCGTGCTGCTGGCCCTCGGACTGTTTGCAGTCGGTGGCTGGCTCGAGCGTAGTCACCCATCCCTGGGTACCAGCGCCGGGCAGATGCTGGTGTGGGGCTTCTTCATTTCTACCGTGGTGCTCTACCACGCCACGTACACGATCAACTCACTGTGTCATGTGTTCGGCAGCAGGCGTTATGAAACGGGCGACGACAGCCGCAACAATCCCTGGCTGGCCCTGATCACCCTCGGCGAGGGCTGGCACAACAATCACCACCATTACCCCAGCTCGGTTCGCCAGGGCTTCTACTGGTGGGAGATCGACATCACCTGGTACCTGTTGAAGGCGATGTCCTGGCTTGGCCTGGTCTGGGATCTCAAGCCGATCCCGGCCAGCGTACGCGAGGACCGCGCGGATCACCCGGGATGAAGCTTGCCGTCATCGGCTCGGGGATCGCGGGCCTGACGGTCGCAGCAGGACTGGCAGAGCGCAAATCACGCGGCGTCGAGTTCCTGCTGTTCGAGGCCGACGATCGCCTCGGTGGCCATACCCACACCGTTGACGTCGAGGAGGACGGACGCACCCTGGCCGTCGATACCGGCTTTATCGTCTTCAACGACTGGACCTACCCTAATTTCATGGCGCTGCTCGAGCGCGTCGGCGTGCCGTGGCAAGCGTCCAACATGAGCTTCAGCCTGCAGTGCGAACTTACCGGGCTCGAATACAACGGCACTTCCGTCAACAGCCTGTTTGCGCAGCGCCGCAACCTGTTC
>JAUMBX010000059.1:0-24302 GCA_032119515.1 Steroidobacteraceae bacterium
CGCCCCGCCCCGTCCTACGACGAGCAGGCCGGCGGTCAGGACATGCTGGAGACCGGCATCAAGGTCATCGACCTGCTGGTGCCCTTCGCCAAGGGCGGCAAGATCGGCCTGTTCGGCGGCGCCGGCGTGGGCAAGACCGTGAACATGCTGGAGCTGATCAACAACATCGCCAAGGCGCACTCGGGCCTGTCGGTGTTCGCCGGCGTGGGTGAGCGTACCCGCGAGGGCAACGACTTCTACCACGAGATGAAGGACTCGGGCGTCATCGACGCCAAGGACCTCACCAACTCGAAGGTGGCGATGGTCTACGGCCAGATGAACGAGCCGCCGGGCAACCGCTTGCGCGTGGCGCTGACCGGCCTGACCATGGCCGAACACTTCCGTGACGAGAAGCAGGCTGGCGGCAAGGGCCGCGACGTGCTGCTGTTCATCGACAACATCTACCGCTACACGCTGGCCGGCACCGAGGTCTCGGCGCTGCTGGGCCGCATGCCTTCCGCGGTGGGTTACCAGCCGACGCTGGCCGAGGAAATGGGCGTGCTGCAGGAGCGCATCACCTCCACCAAGACCGGTTCGATCACCTCGATCCAGGCGGTGTACGTGCCCGCAGACGACTTGACCGATCCCTCACCGGCCACCACCTTCGCCCACCTCGACGCGACCGTGGTGCTCTCGCGCCAGATCGCGGCACTGGGTATTTACCCGGCCGTGGACCCGCTGGACTCCACCAGCCGCCAGCTCGACCCGCTGCTCATCGGCGAGGAGCACTACCAGACGGCGCGCGGCGTGCAGGCCATCCTGCAGCGCTACAAGGAACTGCAGGACATCATCGCCATCCTGGGCATGGACGAGCTCTCGGAAGAGGACAAGCGCACGGTGTCCCGCGCGCGCAAGATCCAGCGCTTCCTGTCGCAGCCCTTCCACGTGGCCGAGGTGTTCACCGGCAGCCCGGGCAAGTACGTGTCCTTGAAGGACACCATCCGCGGCTTCAAGGCCATCATCAACGGCGAGTGCGATGCGCTGCCGGAGCAGGCCTTCTACATGGTGGGCACCATCGAAGAGGCCATGGAAAAGGCCAAGACCCTGACCTGAGATCACCATGGCCAACACCATCCACGTCGACATCGTCAGCGCCGAGGGGCAGATCCATTCCGGGGAAGCGGAGATGGTGTTCGTGCCCGCCGTGATGGGCGAGATCGGCATCGCCCCCCGTCACGCCCCCTTGCTCACCACGCTCAAGACGGGCGAGGTGCGGGTGAAGCCGGCCGGCGGTGGCGAGGAGCTGTGGTTCTGGGTGGGTGGTGGTGCGCTGGAGGTGCAGCCTCACCTGGTGACCGTGCTGGCCGATACGGCGGCCCGGGCCAAGGACCTCGACGAGGCGGCGGCACTCGCTGCCAAGCAGCGGGCCGAGGAGGCCCTCAAGGCTCGCACCGATGCCATGGAGATTGCCGAGGCCCAGGCCGAGCTGATCCGCGCTGCGACCCAGCTGAAGGCCATCGAGAAGCTGCGCAAGCTGCGTAACGGCTGATCCCGTCGCGGGGGCGGGCGGCCCGTGCGCTACAATCCCCCCATGCCGCTATCGGTCGTGATCCTGGCCGCCGGTCAGGGCAAGCGCATGCAGAGCGACCTGCCCAAGGTCCTCCACCCCGTCGCGGGCCGTCCCATGCTGTCCCACGTCATCGATTGCGCCCGGGCACTGGACCCGGCGGCGGTCCACGTCGTCCACGGCCACGGTGCCGAGGCGGTACGCAACGCCCTGGCCGATGCGCCCGTCGGCTGGATACTGCAGGCCGAGCAGCTCGGCACGGGGCATGCTGTGATGCAGGCGGCCGACCACGTGCCCGACGAGCACCTGGTCCTGGTGCTGTACGGCGACGTGCCGTTGGTGCGGCCCGACAGCCTGCGACCGTTGCTGGAGCGGGCCGCGGCGGGCACCCTGGCCCTGCTGTCCGTGCGGCTCCCGGATCCTGCGGGTTACGGGCGGGTGCTGCGCGACAACACCGGGCGCGTCTACCGGGTGGTGGAGCACAAGGACGCCACCCGCAAGGAGCAGGCGGTGGACGAGTGCAACACCGGCCTGATGGCGCTGCCGGCAACCGCCCTCAAGGGCTGGCTGGGCCGACTCTCCAACGATAATGCGCAGGGTGAGTATTACCTCACGGACCTGATCGCCATGGCGGTCAAGGATGGCGTACCCGTCGAGGCCGTGGAGGCCCCGACCGTCAGCGAGGTGATGGGCGTGAACGACAAGCTGCAGCTGGCCGAGGCAGAAGCTGCCCATCGTCGCCGCGAGGCCGAGGCGCTGATGCGCGCCGGTGTCACGCTCATCGATCCCGCCCGTTTTGACCTCCGGGGCCGGCTTCGTCACGGCCGCGACGTCGAGCTCGACGTCAACGTCATCATCGAAGGCGAGGTCGTCCTGGGCGATCGCGTGCGCATTGGCCCGAACGTGGTGCTGCGCGACTGCGAGGTCGGCGCCGGGACCCAGGTCCATGCGAACTGCGTCATTGAACGCAGCCGCGTCGGCGCCGCCTGCAGCATCGGCCCCTTTGCGCGCCTGCGCCCCGGCAACGTGCTGGCCGATGGCGTCCATATCGGCAACTTCGTGGAACTCAAGAACAGCCGCATCGGCGAGGGCAGCAAGGCCAATCATCTCACCTATCTCGGCGATGCCGACGTCGGTAGCCGGGTGAACGTGGGCGCGGGTACCGTCAGCTGCAACTACGACGGGGCCAACAAGCATCGCACTACCATCGGTGACGGTGCCTTCATCGGTTCCGGAAGCATGCTGGTGGCACCCGTCGAGGTGGGCGAGGGCGCCACCATCGGGGCCGGCTCGACCATCACCAAGAACGCACCGGCCGGCAAGCTGACCATCGAGCGCTCGAAGCAGCTTACGCTCGACGGCTGGAAGCGGCCGGTCAAGAAGACCTAGGCAGGGGAGACCGGGAACATGTGCGGCATCGTAGGCGCAGTGGCTGACCGGGACATCGTGCCGGTGCTGGTGGAGGGCCTGCAGCGCCTCGAATATCGTGGCTACGATTCGGCGGGTCTTGCCGTCCTCGAGCCCGGCCGTGGTATGCGTCGCCTGCGCGCCGTCGGCAAGGTCCAGAAGCTCCGAGACGCGCTGGCCGCCGAGCCGGCCTTGGCCCCCTTGGGCATCGCCCACACCCGCTGGGCCACCCACGGCGTGCCCAGTGACCGCAACGCGCATCCGCACATCTCCCGCGACGGCGTGGCCATCGTCCACAACGGCATCATCGAAAACCATGATGCCCTGCGCAGCGACCTCAAGGCCCGCGGCTACGAGTTCACCTCCGACACCGACAGCGAGGTGATCGCGCATCGCGTGCACCTGCACCTGGATTCGGGTCTGTCCTTGTTCGAGGCAGTGAAGGGGACCGTTGCCGAGCTCCATGGCGCCTACGCGCTGGCCGTGATTTCCGAGCGCGAGCCCGATACCGTGGTCGTGGCCCGCGCCGGCTGCCCGGTGGTCATCGGAGTGGCTGCCGATGGTCACTATGTGGCCTCCGACGTCTCGGCGCTGCTGCCCGTCACCCGCCAGTTCATGTTCCTGGAGGAAGGTGACGTGGCAGCGCTGCACCGCCACAGCCTGGAGGTCGTCGATCGCGACGGCCGGGCGGTGGAGCGGCCGCTCAGGGAGAGCGAGCTGGACGCCGATGCAGTGGAGCGCGGCGATTACCCGCACTACATGCTCAAGGAGATCCACGAACAGCCGCGCGCCGTGGCGCAGACGCTGGAGGAACGCGTGGTCGGCGGCCGCTTGCTGGAGGCCGCTTTCGGTCCCGCTGCGGTGGAAGCGCTGCGGAAGGTGCGCGCGGTGCAGATCGTCGCCTGTGGCACCAGCTTCCACGCTGGGTGCGTGGCCAGGTACTTCATCGAGCAGCTGGCACGCATGCCCTGCTGGGTCGACATCGCCAGCGAGTTCCGCTACCGCCAGCCCGTGGTGCCGCCGGACACGCTGTTCGTCACCATCTCACAATCCGGCGAAACGGCCGACACGCTGGCCGCGCTGCGCCTGGCCCGCGAGCAGGGTTATCTCGCGACGCTTGCCATCTGCAACGTGCCGGAAAGTTCGCTGGTGCGGGAGTCCGATCTCGTCATGCTGACCCGCGCCGGTCCCGAGATCGGGGTGGCTTCGACCAAGGCCTTCACCACCCAGCTCGCGGCGCTTGGCCTCCTGGTGGTGGCGCTGGCCAAGCAGGCCGGTATCGACCGCGAGCGCGAGGCGCAGCTGGTCAACCGGCTCATCGAAGTGCCTGGCCACCTGGAGGCCGCGCTGGGCCTCGACGAGGCAGTGCGGGCCATGGCCGAGCGCATCAAGGACAAGCACCATGCCCTGTTCCTGGGCCGTGGGGCGATGTTCCCCATCGCCCAGGAAGGCGCGCTGAAGCTCAAGGAGATCTCCTACATCCACGCCGAGGCCTATGCTGCCGGCGAGCTGAAGCACGGCCCGCTGGCGCTGGTGGACGCCGACATGCCGGTCATCGCCGTGGCGCCGAACAACGACCTGCTGGAAAAGCTGCGCTCCAACCTCGAGGAGGTGCGAGCGCGCGGCGGCGAGCTTTACGTATTCGCCGACCCCGAGTCCGGGATCGAGCCGTCCGCGGGCGTGCACGTGATCACCATGCCCCGCCATGTCACCTACCTGCAGGCGCCGATCGTCTATGCCGTGCCCCTGCAGCTGCTGGCCTACCACGTCGCCGTGCTGCGCGGCACCGACGTCGACCAGCCCAGGAACCTCGCCAAGAGCGTTACGGTGGAGTAGCCGCTCAGCGGGATTTTTCGTACCAGCCCTTGCTGCGCTCGACCATCTTGACCACCAGCAGCATGGCCGGTACCTCGACCAGCACGCCCACCACGGTCGCCAGCGCCGCGCCGGATTTGAAGCCGAACAGGCCGATGGCGGTGGCCACCGCCAGCTCGAAGAAGTTCGAGGCACCGATCAGCGCCGAGGGACAGGCGATCGAGTGGGATTCCCCGAGCTGGCGGTTGAGCCAGTAGGCCAGGGAGGAATTGAAGGCGACCTGCAGCACAATGGGCACCGCCAGCAGGGCGATGACCAGCGGTTGTGCGACGATGGCCTGACCCTGCAGGGCGAAGAGCAGGACCAGCGTCAGCAGCAGGGCACCCACCGATGCATTGCCCAGGCGGCCCAGTACTTTGTCGAAATGCACCTGACCCCTGGCCAACAGGCGCCGCCGCCAGACTTGCGCCACGACGACCGGCAGGCAGATGTAGAGCACGACGGAGGTCATCAGCGTGTCCCATGGCACGGTGATGGCCGAGATGCCGAGCAGCAGGCCTACCAGCGGTGCGAAGGCGATCACCATGATGGCGTCGTTCAGGGCCACCTGCGAGAGGGTGAATTCGGGGTCGCCGCCGGACAGTCGGCTCCAGACGAAGACCATGGCCGTGCAGGGCGCCGCTGCCAGCAGGATCAGCCCGGCGACGTAATCGTCCAGCTGGTCTGCCGGCAGCAGTGGGGCAAACCATTGCGTGACGAACAGCCAGGCAAGGAACGCCATCGAGAAGGGCTTGACCAGCCAGTTGACGAACAGCGTCACGCCGATCCCGCGGGCGTGGCGGCCGACCTGGCGCAGAGCGCCGAAATCGACCTTGATGAGCATCGGGATGATCATGACCCAGATCAGCACGCCCACCGGCAGGTTCACCTGCGCAAACTCGAGCCGGCCGAGGGCCTGGAAGGGTCCTGGCAGCCACTGTCCGAGCAGGATGCCCACCACGATGCAGAGGGCCACCCACAGGCTCAGATGCCGTTCAAAGGCGTTCATGTCCAGTTACTCCGGAGCGAGGTCGCGCGCGGCCTGCTGCAGGCCCTTGCTGTGCAGGAGCGCGTCCGGCAGCGCTACCAGCCGTCCGAGCCGTTCGCCGATCTGCTTCAGCGTGCGGCGGAAGGCGGCCCGCTTGATCGATTCCAGCGCCTCGCCGGCACTGGGATCCGGATAACCCCAGTGTGCGGTGGCGGGCGCACCGGGAAAGACCGGGCAGGCGGCATCGGCCGCCCCACAGACGGTGATGACGAGATCGATGTGCGGTCCGTCGTGGCCGGTGAACTCGTGCCAGCTCTTGCTGCGCAGGCCGTCGGTGGCGATGCCGGCCTCGGTGAGCGCCTCGATGGCCAGCGGGTTGGGCAGGCCGGTCGTGCGTGGCTCACTGCCCGCCGAATAGCCGATGAAACGCCCCTCGCCCAAGTGGTTCAGGAGCGCCTCGGCCAGGATGCTGCGCGCGCTGTTGTGGGTGCACAGGAACAGCACCGCGATGGGTCGATCAAGGGTCATGCCTTACTGTGTGTCCCGTTTGTGACCGATTGATGACAGCGGGCAACCCCCGTGCTGCCAGCCCGAACATCATGCGCAGCAGGGCATCGTTGGTGGTGGCCAGGTTGCAAGCCGCCATCACCCGCCGCGCCACCGCTCGCTTCACCTTCACGTCCTCGCCCGAGGCGTAATCCGGCTTGGTGTGGATCCGGCGCAGCGTGAAGATCGCCAGCCCGATGCTCCACAGGCAGAAACGCCGGATGGCGATCTCCTGGCTGGGCAAGAGCAGCGTGTAATCCAGCGCGTCGCGCAGGTGACGATGGGTGATGCCGATCAGCTGATCCAGCCCCTCATTGAACCCTCCCCGGTTTTCCACCGGGTCGAGCCGGTCGAGGTCGTACCCCGAGGCCTCGAACACGTCGCGGGGCAGCCAGCAGGTGCCCACGCGGTGGTCGTCCCACAGGTCCTTCAGGATGTTGGTCATCTGCAGGCCCTGGCCGAAGGAGCGCGCGAGTGTCGACATCTCCGCGTGCCTTGCCGCGATCTCGGGGGAGTAATCGCAATACAGCTCGGTGAGCATCTCTCCGACCACGCCGGCCACCACGTAGCAGTAGCGGTCGAGCGTGGCGAGATCAGGCAGCCCGTGCTGCTGGCCCCGGCCCTGGAATTCAGGCATGCCCCGGCACATGATGCCCACGTGCTGGCGCAGGATCTCGCGCTGGCGCGCCGTGAAGCTGGCCGTAATGCCGATTACCTGGGCGGCTTCGGCCACCAGTTCGCGCTCCGCAGGCGGCGTGGCCTTTCCCAGCAGTGGATGGAGCGTGACGGCAAACTGGGCCGCGGGGACGGTGCCATCCAGCGTGGCGAGGAACAGGTCGAACAGGGGACGCTTGGCCGGCAGGTCGAGCTCCGGGTGGTCCTCGATGGTGTCGGCGATCCGGCACAGCAGGTAGGCGTTGGCGACCACCCGGTTGAGCGGTGTCGGCAGCTGCGGGATGGCCAGCGCGAAGCTGCGCGAGACGCCGGGCAGCAACCGGGCCTGGAGCGCGTCGCTGTCTGCGGTGCTGGCCAAGGTCTCAGCCTGCGAGGGCTGCCGCAACGGTCAACGACACGGTGCCGAGAACCTGGATGGCGAGCGTAAGTTCGATGCTGCGGCGCAGCCGGTCGCCGGACTCCTCGCGGATGCCCATGCCGGCCATGATCGCCATCCCCATGGTCAGGAGCCCCAGCGGCAGGTACCACGCGGCGAGCAGGTCTTCTGCCACCGCCCAGCCCGCCAGGGCGAAAGCGGTGAGTTGCGCGGCCAGGTAGATTCGCCTTGCCCCCGCGATACCGAGCCTGACCACCAGGGTACGCTTGCCGCTGGCGGCATCGGCGGCCCGGTCCAGCACTGCCTTGGCCAGCAGGGCGCAACCCACCCACAGCCCCACCGGCAGCGCGACCAGCAGGCGATGGGTGTCGAACATGCCATCCTGCAGCCAGGCGGCGCCCAGGACCGGCAGCGGCCCAAAGGCCAGCACCACGACCAGCTCGCCCACACCGCGGCCGGAGAGATAGAAGTTGGGCAGGGCGTAAGAGGTTCCCAGCGCAACCCCGATGAGCCCCAGCCAGATCACCATGGGGCCCGCAACCAGCAGCAGCGCGATACCCGGGACCATTGCCAGCAGCAGCAGCGCGGTACCCAGGCGGAAGGTCTCCTCGCGGCTGAGGACGCCCGCCCGGATGAAGCGCGCCCCGCCTGTGCCCCGCACGTCGTCGCCATAGTCGCACAGCACGTTGGTGGCTGCGTGGACCAGCACCATGGCGAGCGCGGCGAGGACCGTCACCATCACGTCCAGACGACCGGTTGCCGCCGCTCCCATGGCGCTTCCGGCGACGACCGACAACAGTGAAGCAGTGAGAGACGGTGGCCGGGTCGCCAGGAAGGAGCGCTTCAAGACGGCCCAGGGGCCGCTGCCGGCGAGCGCGGCCGGATCCGGGCCGGCGTGTGTTGGCGTGACCATAAGATATCCCCCCGGGCTCCAACTTAGCCCCTGGCTCCGCACCTGTCGAGTGTCTCGCCGGCCGGCGCATTAAGATGAAGCCATGCGCTTCGATGCCGAGTATTACCGACGCTACTACCGGGATCCGGAGACCCGCATCAGCACCCCGGCCGAGCAGGCCCGCACCGCCACCCTGGCCTGCGCCTACACCGCCAGCCTGGGCTTTCGGGTGCGACATGTATTGGACGCCGGCTGCGGGCTGGGCCACATGCGCCGGCCGATCCAGCGCTTTTTCCCGGGCGTGCGCTACGTGGGACTGGAGCCCAGCGAATACCTCGCTCGCCGCCACGGCTGGACCCAGGGCAGGCTGGAGGACTACACCAACCCCGTGCCCTTCGACCTGATCATTTGCCACGACGTGCTGCAGTACCTGGATGACCGGCGCGCGGCACGGGCCATTGCCAACCTCGGCCGCCTGAGCGCCGGCGCCGTCTACCTGACTTGCCTCACCCAGGAGGACTGGCGTCGCAATGCCGATACCAGCCGCAGCGATGGGGGGGTCTTCCTGAGGCCGGCCGACTGGTACCGCCGGCGGCTGGGCCGCCTGTTCAGGCCCCTGGGGGCGGGGCTCCTGGTCAAGCGGGGCTATGCCCCGGTGCTGTGGGAACTGGAGCGCTGCTGGCCCACCGGCAGGCCTTGACGGCAGCGGTCCGGGCTGGCACAAACCGGGCTGGGAAACGGTGGCCAGCCCGGCCGCCGGTTCGCGTCATTACAAGCAGAAGGGAGCAGTCCTGACATGAAGATCCTCGAGGGTTTCCGTCCCCGGCTCATCGGCCTGGCCGGCGTGGCGCTGGTGGTGGCTGGCTGCGGGGGCAGCGCCAATGACGACCTGCCGCTGATCACCGCCACCATCTCGGTCAAGAACATCGCCATGGGCGGCGAGTGCGAGACCATCCCGGTGCGCATGGTCCCCAAGACGCTGGACGAAAAGGCCAACAAGTACGCCAACGCCCGCCAGATGGTGGTCGAGGTGCCCACCGAGGGCCCGACCGACGAAAACGGCGCCCCGATGTGCAATGGCACGGCCGAAACCCTGCCGATGCACACCGGGACCTGGGAGTTCAGCGCCCCGCTGCGCTCGGATACGTCGCGCTGCGAGCGCAATATCCAGGCGGACGGTGACCGCAACATCATCTTCATCGACGCCGTGGAAGGCTGTGAGGGCGCGCCGGCCGAACCCGAGCCTGGCTTGGAGGAGATGGCCACGGAAGAGGCCGGGGCCGAAGGCACCGAGACGCCTTGATCCCGCCTGCCCTGCTGCGCGCGGGCTTCGGCCTGTATGGCCGGCTCGCGCCGCGGCAGGCAGCCCGCATGGCTGCAGGCCTGCTCACCCGCCCACGCGGCCGCAACCCGCCCCAGCCCTGGGAACAGGAGCCGACCGCTCCTCTCGCCGAGCCGGTGGTCCTGCCCGGTGACCTCCATGCCCTGCAGTGGGGCCGAGCCGGTCCTTTGGTGCTCGGCCTGCACGGCTGGCGGGGTCGCCCGACGCAATTTGGACGGCTGGCCGAGCCGCTGGTGGCTGCGGGCTATCGTGTGGTCGTGCTCGATGCGCCGGGTCATGGACGAAGCCGGGGGCATGCTGCCACGCCGAGGCTGCTGGCCGAGGCACTGTTGGAGGCCGGTTCGGCGCTGGGCGAGGTCCACGCGCTGATCGGGCATTCGCTGGGAGGGGCCGCGGCGCCCATCGCCGTGGAACTCGGGCTGTGCGTTCGGCGCCTGGTGATGATCGGCAGCCCCGCCCGGCCCAGCCGCCTGATTGCCAGGTATGCCGACCAGCTCGGCCTGCCGGTGCCGGCCCGATGCCGGCTCGACGAGTGGTTCGACGCGCATGCCGGTCGTCCGGCGGCCCTGCTGGATCCCGTGGCGTTGACTCCGCCTGCCGAGGCCTCGGTCATGGTGATCCATGACGAGGATGACGAGATCATTCCGGTGGCCGATGCAAGGTTGTTGGAGGCTGCCTGGCCGTCAGCACAGGTGCTCTATACGCGGGGCCTCGGCCACCGCAGCCTGTTGTCGGATCCGGGAGTGGTGGCTGCGGTCCGCAACTTCATCGTCGGCTGAGGAAGGTCCATGATTCCGTGGCGTAAGCTCCTTCCGGCAGTGATCTCGCTGGCGATCGTCGGCATCGCCGGGGTCATCCTGGTGCGCACGCTGTCTACCCTCGATGTGGCAGCGGTGCTCCGCCAGTTCGAGTCCACTCCCGGGATCGCGCTGGCCCTGGCCATCGGCTTGTCCGTGGCCGCCTACGGCGTGCTGGCCTGCTATGAAGTCGCCATGCTGCGCTATGTCGGCTCGCCGATGCCTGCCTGGCGGCCTTTCCTGACCTCGCTGGTGGCCTATCCGCTGGGGCACGCCATCGGCTTCGGTGCGCTGTCCGGCGGTGCAGTGCGCTATCGCTTCTATGCGGCGGCCGGACTGGAGGCCCTCGACATCGGCAAGGTGGTGGTGCTGTCCACGCTGCCCTATGCGGCCGGCCTTGGCCTGCTGTGCGGGGTGTCGCTGCTGCTGTGGTCTGCCGAGGCGGCGCCTCTGCTGAACCTCACGCCGGGAACCGCCCAGGCCATCGGTGGCGCCCTGGTCGTCTCGCATGCCATCTATGTGGGACTCGTCCTGCGCTGGCGCCGGCCGCTCAAGCTCAAGAGCATCACGCTGGAACTGCCCAGCCCGCGCATGACCTGGCTGCAATACCTGGCCGGGCTCGCTGACGTGCTTTGCGCCGTCGCGGTGCTCTACGTGCTGCTACCGGATTCAATGGAATTGGGCTTCGCGCCCTTCGTGGCGGTGTATGTCATCGCCATCCTTGCCGGGCTGCTCTCCAGCGTCCCCGCAGGCCTCGGGGTGTTCGAGTCGATGATGCTGCTGATGCTCAGGGACCAGCCGCCCGACGCGGTGCTCGGCGCCGTGCTGGCCTACCGGCTCGCCTACGAACTGGTGCCTTTTGCCTGGGCCCTGCTGCTGTTCCTGGTGCTGGAGTTGTCCGGCCGCCGCCAGTCTGCCGCCTAGCCTGCGCCCGGCAGCTCGAGGGGCGCGATGGTCAGGCGGATGCGGCCGTAGGGGGAGGGCAGCACGGCCGCGCCCGACTGTCTCTCCAGCCAGTCGAGGCTCGGCAGCGTGACCTGGTCGCCCGGTCGGTCAAAAGGGGGTGGACGGTCCACCAGCACACCTGGCGTGAAGATGACCATGTAGCGCTCCCGCGTGCGCCGTGGATCAAATGGCGCGACGACCGCGAGGCCTGGCTTGCCCTCGACTTCCAGCAAGCCCTGTTCGAGCCGGAGGTTGTCCAGGTAGGACACACGGGTGACCACGAAGGCATCGTCCAGCATGGCCAGGATGGGATAGAACACGCTGGTGCGCTCACCCTCGCCATCGAACAGGCCCTTCACGCGGATCCTGAACGGACCTTCCGTATCCGGCAGCCGGAAGGCCGCAAAGGGGCTGACCCCGCTCTGGAAATCGAAGGTCGGGCTCCCGGGGCCGATCAGCCATTCCAGCTCACCCGCGGCGGGCAGCGGCTGAAAGTCGAAGCGTTCCGGGTCCTCGCAGCAGGGGGTACTCGCCGAGTGAATTGCGAGGCGCTCTTCCACCAACGGTGGGTAGGCCGGGTTGGTGGAACAGCCGGTGAGGACCAGACAGCCCAGCAGTGTAAGAGAAGTCAGGGAATTCATGAGGCCCAGAGGCTAGCACGTTCCCGACCTGTTGCCGCAGCGCGAGGCGCGGATGACCGAGCTATCCGATTCAGTCCCCCGACGGCTGGCGCAGCCTCTCCGGGATCCGGGGGGCCCGCGCCCGGTCGAGTTCTGCCTGCAGCTTGTCGGCATAGGCGGGAATCGCGGGATGTGCCGGGTCTGCGCTGCGGGCCGCATCGAGGGCTCCGGCCGCCCCGGCGACGTCGCCGGCCTTGAGCGAGGGTTCCACCGCACGGATGAGGCGATCGGCCGTTGCTGCGAGGCCCGCGCGTGCTCCACCATTCTCCGGATCCAGCAGCAGCACCCAGCGATAAAGCTCGATGGCGTTGGCACCCTCGGGAGCGACCAGCCGGCCTTCGTCCTGCGCCAGCTGCGCGGCCTCCAGCAAGCGAGCCACTTCCGATTCGCGGACTTGCGGGCTCATGCCCTGGTCCTGTTTGGCGATGACGGCCGGCAGGGTCCAGGCCTCCCAGGGACGGGCCAGGGTGAGCCAGGTCAGGGTCCCTGCGAACAGCGCGCCGGCGAGGAGTGCCACCGTGTTGCGCTGGAAGCGTTCGATGACGATGTTGGGAATGTCGAGCCTGGGGCGACGGAACTGCACACGCTTCCAGAGGGGCCGCCTGTCGCGCGGACGGGGCGGAGGCATGTCTGGAGTCCGCTGCGCGGCGACGTTCAGGAAGTTCTTGATGCGCCTGGCCGAAAGGGGCTTGTGCAGGAACCGGAAGACCCTGCCGTCGGAAATCCGCTCGCCGAGTTCTGCCTCGTCGTCCTGGCGGCCGATCACGATGATGGGCAGCTTGGGGAATTGTCGGTGGACGTTGTCGACGATGGAGGGCGTATCGTGGGTGGTGAGGCCCGCGTCGATCAGCAGCACCCCGCGCTTGGCACTGAACAGCAGGTCGGTGGCGTGCCCAGGGTCTTCTGCACGCCAGATGACGTGGTTCTCCCGGCTGGTGTAACCGAGCAGTTCGATCAGCAGTGGATCGCGCGCGAGCAATACGACGTTGGCGGCCTCGCCCGGCGGCAAGGGGCTGGAATCGCCTTGCCCACCCTCTTCCGATGAGACGAGCGTCAGGTTGGCTTTGGCCTCTCGGGCAGAGGAGGAGGGTCCCATCGATATCACCTGACCGCCCCGGCGGGTCCCGGGTCTGCGCGTTGAACACCATGTCGGGCGCACACAGACGCCCAGCGAGTACTCTCCACGATGACGGCCGTGGTGGCTGTGACACAGTTCACATATTCCACCCGAGGCCGACGGGCGGGGATATGAAACACAATTAAAACAAAAGGTTATGAATTTTGGCGGGCTACCGGCGAAGGCCTGCCAGGCCTTTGTCGCTATTTCGCGTCAGAAGGCCTTCCCAAGACCACCGATTTTTAAAGTCAGATTCGACAAGTCCTTGATTTCAGGGTTATTGTGGGATCGTTGGGGGGAGTCAGAGCAAGGAGCAGCCATGCCAACGTGGTCCGGTTCCTCAGGCGACATTCAGTTCGTGTCGGTGCTGCCGCACGAACACCATCACCAGCTCGAAGCGTTGCTGTTCTTCAACCGGTGCCAGGATCGTGTCCGGCGAGGCATCGAGGTGGCCGTCGAACGCTTCGGCCTGCCAGAGATCCACGCCTGTGCCGCCGGCTTGAAGGTGCGGGTCAACGGCCCGGCCGAAGTGCAATGCCTGTTTGCCGTCGAGACCGTGGGCCGCAGCTCCCGGCCGGTCGGTGTCGTGCTCTACACCCGCGACAGCTTCGATCGCATCACCGTGATGCACCTGGTCGTCGCCGAGGAATTCGCGGCAGGCGGCTCACGCGCCGACAGCCAGCTGCTGCTGCGGCTGGTGAACGCCATCCGGCGGGTGGCCAGGACCACCACCGGGATCAGGCACGTGGAATTGCTCTACTCCGGCTGTCGCTCGACCAGGTTGGTGCTGAGGCAGCTGAACGCCACCTCGTCTCGGTCGTTGATGAGCTCGTAGCGGAACACCACCACGCCCCTGCGGGGGTCACTCTGCGACTCCCGCTTACTGACGCATTCCGCGCGGGCCCGCAGCACGTCTCCGGGCCGCACCGCCCTGGCAAAGCGCACCTCGTCCCAGCCCACGCCACAGATCCAGGCGATGTCATGGGCGATCTGGTGATCGAGCTGTCGCCACAGGGCCATGGTGTAGATGCCCGATGCCACGGCCTCGCCGAAGATCGACTGCCTCGCGGCCTCCTCATCGGTGTGGAAATACTGAGGGTCGTAACGGCGGGCGAAGGCGAGCATCTCCTCCTTGTCCACGGTGAGGCGACCCGACTCCCGGGTCTCTCCGACCACCAGGTCCTCGAAATAGCGGGTCATGGGCTGGCCCCTGGTCCGGAGGCTCCGGACATGCCTCCGGTCAGAACGATGCGCATGGCGGTCTCGACGGGCAGGTCGAGGGGCTGCAGCCGCTCGCGCGGCACCATGAGCGTGTAGCCACCGATCTGGTAACTCATCGGGAAGTACACGGCGACGCTGCCGGCTACCCCGGCCCCCAGGCCGAGATCCGCGGCATCGTCCCGGGTCACGAAGCCGATCGCCGAGATCTCTCCGAAGCGCACCAGTACCACCCTCTGCAGCTCTCGGCGCCTGTCGGCGGGCAGCATCCGGACGAAGTCCCGCACCGCCCCGTAGATGCTCTTGACCAGCGGGATCCGGTCCATCAGGCCTTCCCAGGCATTGAACAGGCGGCGGACCAGGAAGGCGTTGACCAGGAGACCTGCGCTCACCAGTACGACGAGACCCGCTGCAATGCCCATTCCTGGCCGGTAGAGTCCCGCGGGCAGCAGGAACTCCAGCGGCCGGCGTAACAGGGTCTCGAGCGAGCTGCCCATCCACCACAGCAGCCAGGCCGTGAGCGTGACCGGTAGTACCACCACCAGGCCGCGCACCAGCGCATTGCGGAGTCTACTGAGGATCATGGCGACCGATGATATGCGAGAATATGCCCATGCGTACGTTCCGCAACACCACACTCGCCTGCCTGTTCGGTGCCCTGGCCGGGTGCGCCGCCGCTCCGCCGCTGCCGACCGTGGAGCGGGTCGACCTGCCGCGCTTCATGGGCGACTGGTACGTCATTGCCAACATTCCGACCGCCATCGAGAAGGGCGCCTACAACGCGGTGGAGACCTACCGGCTCGACGACGACGGTACCATCGCCACCACCTTCACCTTCCGCAAGGGGGGCTTCGACGGCCCGCAGAAAACCTACAACCCCCGCGGCTTCGTGCGCGACACTACGACCAACGCCACCTGGGGCATGCAGTTCGTCTGGCCGATCAAGGCTGAATATCTCATCATCCAGCTGGACGAGGATTACACCCGCACCGTCATCGGTCGCAGCAAGCGCGATTACGTCTGGATCATGGCCCGCGAGCCCACTATTCCCGAAGCCGATTACCAGTCGATCCTGGCGCGCCTCGACGACCAGGGCTACGACACCTCCCGCATCGAGAAGGTGCCGCAGCGCTGGTGAGCCCTGGCTGTGGTTACTCGCGTACCAGGGCCGAGATACCGCCCGTGTAATAGGATTCCGAGAACAGCACCGACTTGGCGCGTTCCTCGGTGATGGTAATGCAGGCTCCGATCATGTCCACCTTGCCGGCAATCAGCGCCGGGATCATGGCCCCGAAATCCATATTGACCACCTCGAGCCGCCGGCCGAGACGCTGGGCGACGCGGGCGGCCACCTCGACGTCGAGGCCGACTACTTGCTGGGAACCATCCACGAAGGAAAACGGTTCGGTGACCGCCGCCGTGCCGAAGCGCAGGACCTCTTCGCCAACGGTCTCGATCACTGGCATTGCCGCGGGTGCGCCCTGCTTAGGCAGCCAGCGGTCCAGCATCTGCTGGTATTCGCCGTTGGCGCGCATTTCGGCGACCACGCCATCGATGGCTGCCTTCAGATCCAGGTCCTCAAGCCTTACGGCATAGCCATACTGATCCACGGTGATGGGCTCGGGGAGCACCTTGAGCCCGGGGTTCTTGCCGGCAATGTTGCGCAGGATCGGCTCGTCGTAGGCGGCCGCGTCCGCCTTGCCGGAGCGTACGGCCAGGGCGGCGTCCAGCACAGAGTTGTAGTACTCGAAGCGCGCCTCCGGGAAGCGGCTGGCAACCAGCTGGTCGGCGACGGTGCCGGTAGGCACTGCGAACTCGGCCTGGGCCAGCTGTGAAAAGTCCGTGATCTTCTCGCGTCCACCGCAGCCGGCCAGGGTGAGTAGCGAGATGACCACGCAGAAGGCGGCCAGCGATTTGGTTTGCATCAAGGTGACTCCCGGGCGAAATGCCCCTGGCGGGATTATCATCCAAGGCCTGGCCCGCTGATCAATTATTTGCAGGAGGATTTGCCATGGCGACGCAAGGCCCCATCACCACCCTGAGGGAACTCGGCACCCAGCCCGATGCTGCGACCCGTGACTTCGTGCTGACCCAGACCATGCTCAGGGTCAAGGACCCGGTGGTCTCGGTCGATTTCTATACGCGCGTGCTGGGGATGACCCTGATCCGGCAGCTCGACTTCCCGGAGATGAAGTTTTCCCTGTTCTTCCTTTGCTACCTGCGCGAGGGAGATCCGGCCGTCCCCGATGAGCCCATCGCCCGGGCCGCCTGGGCATTTTCCCAGCGTGCCATGTTGGAACTGACGCATAACTGGGGTAGCGAGAGTGATCCCGATTTTGCCGGGTATCACAACGGCAACAGCGACCCCCGGGGCTTTGGCCACATCGGTATCAGCGTGCCGGACGTCGGGCAGGCCTGCGCACGCTTCGAGGCCCTCGGGGTACAGTTCGTCAAGCGTCCTCAGGACGGCAAGATGCGCGAAATCGCCTTCATCCAGGATCCGGACGGCTACTGGATCGAGGTGCTGTCAGCCGCGAGTGCCGCCGCCATCCGCGACCATCTTGGCAAAGGACCGGGGTGACATCCCGTATTCCTGGCGGAATCGGCGGCCGAAATGGGTCACGTCGTTGAAACCCCAGGAAAATGCGATATCCGATACCTTGCGGCGGGCCATCAGCGGGTTGCCCAGGTCCCGGCGGCAGCGTTCCAGCCGCTCCCGGATCACGTACTGGCTGACGCTGGTTCCCAGCGTCTCGAACAGCCAGTGCAGATACCGGATCGAAATACGATTGGCAGCGGCAATCCGTCCGGGCGAGAGGTCCGGATCGGTGAGGTGCTCGTCGATATAGTTCCTGACCCGTTCGAGTTGCAGCTCCCGGGGCTGGGCGGCACCCCGCGACTGGCCTGGCTCCAGGGCGTTCACCAACAGGCCGATGGTGGTTTCTATGAGCGCGTCACTGTTGTTGAAGCCGTCCATCGCGCGCCGCGGAGCGAGCGCCTGCAGGTAACTGCCCAGTAGACGTGCAGCGGTGCTTTGCGGCTGGATGACCCGTCTGACGTCTTCCCAACGGTTGGGCAGCCAGTTTCTCAGTCGAGCCAGCGGCAACATGACCGACAGCTTGTGCAACTGTTCGACGACCCGGAAGTTCATGGGCCGGGTGGTGTCCCAGACCAGGATATCGCCCGGGTTCAGCAGGTACTCCTCGCCGGCGATAGAGACCTCTTCGCGCCCCTGCAAAACCAGCTGCAGCGCGACAAATTCATCCTGGTCGCGAACCATGTCCGAGCGGTTGCGAGTGCCGCCGCAAGGGTCGCAGATGCATTCAATGACCCGGAAGGCGTCGACCTGGCCACACTCGACCACTGCTGAAAAGGTCGGGCTCAACGGCGGAGCAGATGACCATCCGCCGTAGTTGTCATTGAGCGCGACATGCCAGGCATCGAAGCGGTCACTCGCCTCGAACTCATCCGTCGCCCATCTTGCGAAGGCGCTGGCCATCGTCACCCCGCCATTGAGCTGGCTACCCCCCCGATACTACGCCATGGCGGGCAGCGGGGTCAGCCCGTATGCCCGGTCTGGGCTACCCACAGCTCCTGTGCCTGTTGCCAGGAAACCACGACTATCGGGGTGCCGTCTGCCTGGATGAATTGCAGGGGACCCAGGAAGGTCATGTAGAACTCGCTGTCCTCCACGAAGTAGGTCTTGTCGTGCCGGGCGTTGCAGGCCTCATATCCGTATGCAGGGGCAACGGCCGTGGCACCGCCGTCCCCCTCACCACCGCGAACCTCCATCCTGCCCCGGGTGAGGTAGTACTCACCTGGGCCGATATGGATATGGCGTGCAAAGGACGACCCCTTCGGGCAGTCGAACATCGCCGTCCACGCCCCGACCTCGGGACTGACGTGCAGCAATTTCCACCGGATACCGCCTTCTGAAAGCGAGTCCGGAAACGGCTGCCAGCCTACCGCGTCGATCTGTACGTACTCTCCATCAACAAGTGCCTTCTTGGCATAGTTCGTGTTGGTCATGGTCGTCTCCCACTCTGTCTGTCAGTCGCCTAAAACATCACCTTGAAAGCAGCCGTCAGCAATCTCGGCTGGCCCAGGGTGCCGATGATGATGGCATCCTGCGGCACGAGGGGGTTGAAGTTGGGGAACAGCGTTGCGTCCGTGTAGTGCTCCTCATCAAAGAGATTTTCGACGCCGGCCGAGAATTCCCAGCGGTCCGAGCCGATACCCACGCGTATGCTGGCGACGGTGACGTCGGGGTTTTCCACGGAGTTCCCCAGGTCAACCTCAAAACTGCCGTTGTAGCTCAGTTGCCCGCGGGCAAACACCCGTAGGCCGGACGCCAGTTCCCGGTCATAGTCCGCCGCAACGACCGCAGTAACGTCCTTCACGTAGGGTGGAGTAAGACCGCTGAGGTTGGTGCCGTCGGCCAGGATCGTCCCGGAGTCCCATTCGGCATCCACGTAACCCGCGCCGATCGACAGTCGCCACTCCTCGCTCAGCTGCCAGCCGAGGTCAAACTCCAGTCCGTATTGCGTGGAGTCTCCCGCGTTGACGATGCCCTCGACGAAGTCGCCAGTCACCGGGTCGGCGGCCTGCAGCTCGAACTGCCGACTCTCATACTTGATCAGGAAGGCCGCTGCGGTGAAGGTCAGGCTGTTGTCCAGGAACCTGCCCTTGAAGCCCAGCTCGAAATTGGTGGCTTCCTCTTTAGCAAAGCCAAACAGTTCGTTTGATCCGGCAAAGTTGCCCAGGTTGAAACCACCCGGCTCGAAGCCGCGGGAAATGGTTGCATAGACGTTGTTGCCGGAGTCATCCAGGAAGTAGGTGAGTGACAGCCGTGGCAGGAACTCCGTCTCGGATTGCCGCCCAGACAGCTGGCTCTGCCGGTTGGTAGTCTCTACCTCCCATTTGTCGATGCGGACCCCGCCACCCCACTCCAGGTCACCGGTCCGATAGCTGGCGGTAAAGAAGGCCGCCTGCTGCTTGCGGTTGCGCAGTCGATCCTCAAAGGGAACCAGCTCGATGACGTCCTTTTCGGTGGCGGGATCCGGGATGATGCCCTCGAATAGCGACGCGCCGCCGTAGAAGATCAGGTCCGAGTCGAGATCGTCCTCGTAGTCGATGTAATAAAGCCCGGCCAGCCATTCCAGGGGCCCCGAGCCGGACGAGGTTGCGCGCAGCTCCTGGCTGAAAACCTTGATGTCCTGGGGGCGGAACAGGCCCAGTATCCATTCCTGGGAGTTGTCGAGGTCCGACTGCCGGCGTGACTCGGTATCGGTATAGGCGGTGACCGAGGTCAGGGTGAAGGTGTCCGCGTCGTAGGCAAGCTCGAGCGTGGCGGCCATGGTTTCACGGTCGTGGCGCGGATTGATGCTCATGTCGATCTGGTCAGGGAACTCGAACTGGGGATCAAGCTCCAGGCTCCATGGGTCGTTGGGGCCATCCAGCGTGTTCCAGCGCAGGGCTGCATAGAGTGTCAGGCGATCGGAAATCGGTCCCGCGATGGAGACTCTGGCGGCCTCCTGGTCGACCTTGCCTATGTCACGAGGATTGTCATTCCTTTCACCATTGACCCGCACCGAGTTGGGATTGCTCAGGTAACCGTCGTTGCTGCCGGTCATGCCGAACAGGCGCATCGCCCAGCCGCCGTCACCCAGGGGCGCATTGAGGCTGGCTTCCGCCTCCAGAATTCCCTGGTCTCCGCCGGTCAGGCGGGCATGCCCGGACATGGCGGAGGGGTCTGGTCGGGCCGTGATGAACCGCACGGCGCCACCGATGTTGCTGCCGCCGTAGAGGGTTCCCTGGGGCCCCTTGAGGACCTCGATGCGCTCCAGGTCACCGAAGCGTGCCGAGGCGTCGGAGAAGACCTGGACGTCATCGATGTAGAAGCCGACGCCCTGGGTATTGCCGAAGGAGCCCACGCCTCGGACCGAGACGTTGGGAAAGCCGTCGGTCCGGACGGACAGGTTCAAGTTGGTCACCAACTGGCCGACGTCTTCGAGGCCGGTCACGCTGGCGCGCTCCAGGGTTTCCTCGGACAGGCTGCCGATGGTTTCCGGGATCTCCAGTGCAGATTCGGCTCGCTTGCGGGCCGTGACGATGACTTCGTCCAGTGCCGCAACACCCGCGCCCGAATCGGCTTGGGCATGGGCCGGCCCCGTGCCGTACAGTGCTGTAACCACGGCCAGCCCCAGGCCGCTGCGCCAGTTTCCGTTCTTCATGGTCATCCCCCCTAGGATTGATCCAGCGAATGTTTGTTCGTCCTTTAAGCTAGGTGAGGCCCCTGGGCTGTGCCATGCCCAGAATGCAAGCCCGGCTGTCCCAGCGTGCATCCCCGGCCAGGCGGGCAATTACTCCTGCAGCGTGACGGTCACCGTGGTGCCCTGTCCTGGCGTGCTCTCCACCGAGAGGGTGCCGCCGTGGCTCTCGATGATGCGCCGGGCGAGCAGGAAGCCAAGTCCAAGGCCTGGCACCTGGCGGCTGAGTTCCGCACGATAGTAAGGCGTGCCAAGCTGCTCGAGGTCGGCAGGTTCAATGCCGCAGCCCTGGTCCGTGATGATCACGCAGCCCTGGCCATCGACGGAGGCGAGCCTCACCGCCACCAGCATGTCCGGCGGCGAAAACTTCAAGGCGTTGTCGAGCAGGTTACCGATAGCCAGGCTCAGCAGCTGCTCATCGGCGGATACCAGCATGTTTGGCGTAACCTGCTGGAACCGTATACGGGCCGGTTCCTGCGAGTCATTGATGCAGCGTTGGATGAGGGCTCCCACGACGGTAGGTTGCCGCTTGAGCATGTCCCTGCGGAATTCGAAGGACTCCACTGCCAGCAGTCGATCCACGAGGGAATACAGTTTGTCTGCGCTGCTACGGATCCCCGTGAGCCGGCGCTCGGGATCGAAATCCGGATGACTCAGGAGCATCTGGGCAGAGCGCGAGATGGCGGCCAGGGGGTTACGGAACTCGTGGCTCAGCATGCTGATGAGCTCACGCTGGTCTTGCCAGCGCCTGACTGCGCGTCGCGCCTCGTCCTGCGCACGGTCCCGGTCACCGATAGCGGTGTGCACCAGCAAGCCCATCGCAATGTTCAGCAGGATCACCATCATGATGGAGTTGGGCAGTACCCCGCTGAATCCTTCTTCTCCCAAGTCGACCACGCTCGCTGCGGTGTAGATCTCGACCAGGAAGCCGAGTAGTCGGATGATGAAGGCTGCAGCGCATACCAGCAGGAAGGCTCGGACAGGCCCGCGCACGATGCGATCGAGGATGATGCCCATCGTGATGAGTGCTGCAAGTCCCAGCAACTGGTAGGGCACCGTGGTCCAGTAGGGTGCAAACCAGGAGTAGGTCACTGCGCCGGAGGCCAGAGCACAGCCGATCAGGACCCAGATCGTCCGATAGGCCAGCGGTCTGGTCTCATGGATACTAAAGACCCGCAGGCTGGCCTCCAGGATAAGGATGGCTCCGCCCAGCCCGCCGATCCAGTTGGCCAGGTGCTGCATCAACGGTGTAGTGCCTGAATACAGCGCCTCAATGACGCCGTATCTGGCTGCCACCTGCACGCCCGACAGCAGCACCGCCGCGCCGTAGATGATTGCTGGCGCCATGCGCAGGCCGAGTCCTACCAGCAGGAAGGCCAGGCCCGAAAGCAACATGGTCGATACGGCGGCTCCGATGATCAGGTCCTGACGGATGCCGAAGTCCCACAGGCTGGTGGATTCGTATAGCCTGACGTTGGGTATCCGCGGCCCCAGGACCTGAAAGCCGAGGTAGAGCGTGATCTCTTCGCCTGGCAGCAGGCGCAGGGGCTGGAAGTGCTTGCGCCCGGGCAGTTCCCGCTCGGTCCAGGGCACCATGTCGCCATGGCGCGCAAGCTGCACGAACACTCCGCCATCCAGGCGATACACCCGGATATCGTCCGCCCAATAGGGTGCCATGGCCAGGAAGATCTGGGTCGGGCGATCAAAACCGCTTTTCAGCGTGATGCGCTGCCAATGCCAGCCGCTGGCGGGCAGTCGTGAGCGGAGTGCGTCCCTCCCGACGAAGTCTGCCGACGCCATGCCAGCGGGTGGCAGGAAAGACGCGGAAGGCTTGTCGAGGTACTCCATGTGCGGGGTGAGCGACAGCCGCTCGAAACCGGGCTCGAGCAGTACCACAGGGGCATCCGCCGAGGCCACCGCCGTGGCTGTCCACAGCAGCACGCCCAGGGCCAGGATTCTGTGCAACAGGGTGGGGCGGGCCAACTCAGCCGCCAGTACTGGGGGTTGGCCGTTCGATCAATGACGCCTTCTCCGAAAATTGGTAACCAATTCCGTAGCAGGGTCGAATCGGCAGTTCCTCGCCTGAGGTTTCCATGACCTTGCGCCTCAGCCGCGCCGTGGCGCCGTCGAGGTTGCGCTCGTTGTTCAGCGTGTCCTTGCGGCCCTGCTTGCGCAGGATGTTGGCCCGCGTCACGGGCTGGCCGTTGGCCTCGAACAGGGCTTCCAGCAGGGCCATCTCGCTCCACGTCAGGTGGATGCTCGAACCGCTGGGTGTCCGGAGCGTGGATTCGGGCCGCATGAGTTGCCAGGTATCCGAATCCGGCGCCGGTGGGGGCAGGCGTCTGAGCAGGCTGTTGCAGTTGGCGGCGATGACCTCCAGCGGGGCATTCTTCGCAAGGTAGATGTCTGCGCCCGCCTTGAGCCCCCTCACGTGATCCGTCGCAGAGCCCAGGCTGGTGAGCAGGATGATGCCCGTGCCGGGGGAGTGTGCCCGCAACCATTGAGCGATTTTCAACCCCGAATCACCCGGGAGCACGATGTCCAGAATGGCCAGGGCAAATTCGCGCTGGCTGCCCGATGCGTGAAAATCCTCGGCAGAGGCGAAACCGGTGACGGCATGGCCCTGCAGTTCCAGGTAGTCGAGCAGGTCGTCGCGCAGGATGGGATCGTCCTCGACGACAGCGATCCGGTGCTTGGTCATGGCTGCATTATCCCCCGCCGGGAAAATACCGTGCGAGCCAGATTTGGACAGAATTGGGCGAAGGGTCAGCGGTTGAGGCAGGCGCGGATCCTTTCGGCGTGCTCGGCCAGCCGCGACGCGTCGCCCGGCTTCGCTGCGTGCAGGGTCAGTGATTCGCCGTCATAGCGTGGTATGACGTGGAAGTGCAGGTGGAAGACCGTCTGCCCTGCCGCGGCGCCATTGAACTGCGCGATCATGACGCCGGGCGGCGAGAAGGCTTCGCGCACCGCATGCGCTACCCGCTGGGTGGCGAGGATGGTTGCCGTCAGCGCCTCGCCGGGCAGTTCAAACAGGTCGCGGGCCTCGGCCCGGGGGATGACCAGCGTGTGGCCCGGCGTCTGCGGCATGATGTCCATGAAGGCCAGCGTGTGATCGTCTTCGTGGACCTTGTGGCAGGGCAGTTCGCCGCGCAGGATTCGGGCAAAGACGTTGTTGCGGTCGTAGCTCATGGCATGCTCCCGGAGTCCAGGGTCAGGCTGCGCAGGCAATGATCGGGCCAGCGTGTGTCGTCACGCGGATAGGTCCACATGCGATAGCTGTCGCTGACTACCGCGGGCAACAGGGCCGCACCGACCACGATGAAGTCGATGGCCTGGCGGACGGGGTCTCCGATTCGACAGGGCTCGGGTCCCGGGCCGCTGTCGAGGTGGCTCAGGTCGGCACCGGCCGGGTCGGCATCGTCGAGTTCCGGCCACATGCTCACAATGCGATCCTGGGCATCTCGGGCAGCATCCGTCTCGAGGTCGAAGCGCCGGTTGAAGTCACCCAGTACGGCAAACCTCTCCCCGGCCTCGGCGCGCGCGTCGATCCAGGCCTCCAGTAACGGCACCTGCCGCTGCAGTACCGAGCAGGCCTCGCGCTCGCTTACCAGCGAGTCGCGGTTGCAGCCGGACTTCAGGTGCACGCCGAG
>JAUMBX010000060.1:0-2389 GCA_032119515.1 Steroidobacteraceae bacterium
CGGGGGTGCAACGCGGGTGCTGCCGCCGTGGCGTCTTTGCCTCTGTTCGTCTGCATTAATTCGTTAGAGAGGGGAGCTCTAGTCATGTATCTAGCTGCCTTGACATGCCTCGCAGTGGCGCGTCACTCGTTGGATTCGTCGCTCCTTTGGCGGCCGGCCCTGCCGCGCGCCCTTGGACCCTCTCCCTCCCTCGCACCCTTGCCCCTCCTCAGCCGGACAGCCGCCTTTTGCGAGCGCGCCGAAGCCGAGTGCCAGCAGCTGGCCGTCTGGGCCTTGGATCCGGCATGGGTGCAGGCCGTGGAGCAGGGCATTCAGTTGGGTTGTGAGATCCTTGTTGGCCGGCCTCGAGAGTCGTTCAAAGGCTCGATCCAAGGCTGCCCGAAATCTGGACCTGTCGTAGGGCTTCAGGAGGTAATCGACCGCGTTGACCTCGAACGCCTTCAGTGCGAACTCGTCGTGCGCCGTGACGAAAACGACCGCCCGCGGCAGTTCTTGGCCGAGAGCTTCGACGACAGAAAAACCCGTCCGTCCGGGAAGATTGATGTCGAGAAAAACAAGGTCGGGTCGGAGGCCCCGGAGAATGTGGATCGCTTCGTCGCCGGTGGTGGCTTCTCCAACCAACTCGACCCCGGGTTCGTTGACGAGCAGGCCGCGCAGTTTCTCCAAACCAAGCGGTTCATCGTCGACGATGACGACCCTGACTCGACGGGTGGCGGTGGGATTCGTCTGGGAGCTCTGGGGCATGGGATGGCCTTCTCTGGATCTGTTTAAAACATTTCACAGCCATCCCATAGGACTAGGATAAAGAAGGTTGGCTGAAGCGTCTTCTCCTGCCACACGGCAGGTGTGAAAAACGAAAACCGCCCTCAGCCAACCCGGAGTAAATTCTCCGTCTTCCGCCAGCTCTGCAACCTTATCCCCAATCACCTGGTCCCCAGGTTGGCTCGCCAGCATAGGGTCGATGAAAAGGCCCGGTCCTTCAGCCCATGGAGTCAGGTGGTCGCCCTGCTGTACTCGCAGTTCACCCATGCCGTCGGGCTCAATGACGTCTGCGACGCCCTCCACCTCCATTCCGGACCGCTCTCGGCCATTCGCGGGGCCACTCCACCCAGTCGCAATGGTCTTTCCCACGCCAACCGCCATCGTGACCCCGCCATGGCCGAGGATCTGTTCTGGCAGATGCTCGAACACCTCAAGAGCCTCTGCCCGACCTTCGCCGGCGGCTCAGGCCGACGCTTGGCCGGCCGATTCACCCGCTCGATCCAAGTCGTCGACTCCACGGTACTTGAACTGGTCGCCTCCTGCATGGACTGGGCGAAGCATCGCCGCCGCAAGGCCGCAGCCAAATGCCACGTGCGGCTCGATCTCCAGAGCTTCCTGCCTCGATTCATTCTCATCGACAGTGCCCGTCACGCCGACGGCTACCACGCCCGGAGTGTCTGCTCCGGCCTTCGAGCCGGAGAGATCGCCTTGTTTGACAGGGCCTATGTGGACTTTGCCCACCTTGCCGAACTGACCGCTCGCGGTGTCTTCTGGGTGACACGCGCCAAGGAGAGCCATCAGTTCCGGGTGATCCATCGATGTCGTTGCAAGACAGAGGGCCGGATCCTGCGCGACGATCTGGTGGTTCCAAAGGTTCGTGCCACCCGGACCGCCCACCCCGGGAGGTTGCGGCGGGTGGTCGCTCTGGTCGAGGTGGACGGAAAGGAGGTGGAGATGAGCTTCCTGACCAACCATCTGGAATGGGCGGCCTCGAGTGTCGTCGCCCTGTACAAGGAGCGGTGGGGCATCGAGGTATTCTTCAAGCAGCTCAAGCAGACCCTCCAACTGAGCGACTTCATCGGCAACAGTGCCAACGCCGTACGCTGGCAGGTGTGGGTCGCCCTTCTGATGTACCTGCTGCTACGCTTCCAGATGATCGTTGGTCGCTGGACGGGCAGCCTGGTCAGGCTATGGGCACTGCTTCGTTCCAGCCTGTGGTTGAGGCTTGACCTCCTCGGTCTGGTGGAAGGCTATGGGACAGCGCAGGGCCCACCGCGACTGTGCGGCAGACCTGAAGCCGCCTTTTTGCCGGGCTTTGGATGAAGTCCGTGGGACAGCCACCAGCCCAAAAACCACGTAAGTTCCCCGCTGCCCTGATAAAACGTTAATCCCGAACTGAGCTCTACCTGCCGATTACCGCAGGAATGCTCCTTCTTTGCCCAAATCCAACCGCCCTATGGGATGGCTGTGATTTCTACGCCAGTTTCGGTGGCGCCGGAGTGGTCGGATCCATTGACTATTCGTCGCAAGGTGGATTTGCGGAGGTCGGTCTTGTGACGAGCGGTCTCACCTTCACGTCCTTACCCTCGACCATCATCTCGCCGTCGGTGGTGCCGGAGACGGTGCC
>JAUMBX010000061.1:0-3823 GCA_032119515.1 Steroidobacteraceae bacterium
GCCATCCAGGTTTCCTACCCGGACCCCTCGGACGTAGCCGCTGCAGAGCGCAACGGCGTTTCGCCCGGGGGCCTGATCATGATCCATGGCCTGCCCAACGTGATGCGCCATTCGCGCGACCGGTACTTGGCGACCGACTGGACCGACGGCTGCATCGCGCTCTCCAACGAGGACATGCTGGAGGTCTGGTTGCTGACCCGGCCGGGTCTGCCCATCGAGATCACGCCATGAGTCCGCGCGAGGAGTTGACCACGGTGATCGGCGCCCGGGTCACGCCCAAGGGCATCCTGGAAAACCTCTCCCAGCAGGAAGTCGGCAAGCTGCTCGACCGCGGACAGGCTGGCGGTGCTCAACTGCGGCTCCAACAGCGACGACGCGAAGCTGCTGTTCGATACCTATCGCGATTTCGATATCCGCATCGAGCGCCAGCCGTGGGGAATCAAGCTCCAGCTGGCCAATGCACCGGGCAGCGCCTTTGTCGATGGGCAGATGATCCGCGGTGTCCGGGAGCACTTGTTCGCCGTCCTGCGTGACATCGTCTACACCTACAACGAGGTGGTACCGCGCTTCGACCTGCAGGACGGCCCGAGCATCACCAATGCGGTGTTCAGCATCCTGCGCAATGCCCGCGTGCTCGACCACAAGGGCAAGCCCGACCTGGTGGTGTGTTGGGGCGGGCATTCCATCCCTCGGCATGAATACCAGTACACCAAGGACGTGGGCTATGAACTCGGCCTGCGTGGGATGGATGTCTGTACCGGCTGCGGGCCGGGTGCAATGAAGGGGCCGATGAAGGGTGCGACGATCGGCCATTCCAAGCAGCGCAAGCGTGACGGCCGCTACGTGGGCCTGACCGAGCCGGGCATCATTGCCGCAGAGCCGCCCAACCCCATCGTCAGCCACCTGCTGATCCTGCCGGACATCGAAAAGCGCCTGGAAGCCTTCGTCAGGCTCGGGCACGGCATCATCGTCTTTCCGGGCGGCGCGGGTACCGCGGAAGAGATCCTCTACCTGCTGGGCATCCTGCTGGATCCCGCCAACGCCGATCAACCGCTGCCGCTGGTGTTCACGGGACCGGTGGAGAGCCGCGGCTATTTCGAGCAACTCGACCGGTTCATTCGTGCCACGCTGGGCGAAGCGGCGGCCGGGCGTTATCGCATCGTCGTCGGCGACCCGGCCGAGGCTGCAAGGGAGATGCACAGGGGCATGGCGCGAGTGCTCGGGCAGCGTAGGGCCAGTGGGGACGCCTACAACTACAACTGGACCCTCTCCATCCCCCCGGACTTCCAGCAGCCCTTTGAGGTGGACCATGGGTCGATGGCCTCGCTGGTGCTCTCCCGCGACCTGCCCGTTCACGAACTCGCTGCCAACCTGCGGCGTGCGTTCTCCGGGATCGTCTCAGGCAACGTGAAGGCTCACGGACTGAGGCTGGTGGCGGAGCAGGGGCCCTTTACCCTGCGCGGCGATGCCTCGCTGGCCACCCTGCTCGACGATCTGCTGGCCGCTTTCGTGGCCCAAGGCCGGATGAAGTTGCTCGGTGAGTATCGACCTTGTTACCGCATCGTCGCCTAGGGCCATCCTTGAACATAATCCATCCGCGCCCAGCCAGGATGTGAACCAGTTCCTGTTTTGGTGCCCTCGCCCCCCGTACCGTCGGCGGTCAGAGCGTAGCTCGGGGTAGGTGAGGAAGTGGACATGAAATCGACGACCAACGTGATCCGGATGGCATCGCTGTCCACTGGGGGACCTGCGGCCCCTGCCTACCGCTGGCCGGAACGGCCGCCCCCGTCGGCCAGGCATTCCGCCATCGCCGGCCCACTCAGCAGCTACATGGGCTACCGCTCCTGGGCCGAACAGATGCGCACGGCCTTCGACCAGGACGATGCCAAGGCTGGCAACGAGTTGACCAAGCCGACCGTGCGCCCCTGAGCGCGTAGCCCGTGCATGGAGCGCCTGCTGCAGTGGCTTGACGTCATGGAAGACCTGGTGTTTTCCCTCCTCCAGCGAGCTGAGCGCTACCGCTGAGGGCGTCTGGCCCTTGAATCCCCGCTGCGAAGTCCCATAAAGGGACTGCCCGTCCGGTCGGGACGGTGTCGTTCGTTCATTGCAGGAGCCAGGGGATGACCACCACTTCAGCCACCGAGACGCTCGGCTTCCAGGCCGAGATCAAGCAGCTGCTCAAGCTGATGATCCACTCGCTGTACAGCAATCGCGAGATCTTCCTCCGCGAACTGATTTCCAACGCTTCCGATGCCTGCGACAAGCTGCGCTTTGCGGCCCTGGCCGAGCCCGGGCTCGCCGAGGGCGAGCCGCTCGAGATTCGCATCGACTTCGATTCCGCCGCGCGAACGCTGACGGTCACCGATACGGGGATCGGCATGACGCGGGACGAGGCGATTGGCAACCTGGGTACCATTGCCCGGTCCGGGACTGCCGAGTTCCTCTCCAGCCTCACCGGTGATGCCCAGCGCGACAGCCAGCTGATCGGCCAGTTCGGCGTCGGTTTCTACTCCTCTTTCATCGTGGCCGACCGGGTGGAGGTACTCTCGCGCAGTGCCGGCGCGCCGGTGGCCGAGGGTGTCCGCTGGGCCTCCGACGGCAGCGGTGAGTTTACCGTGGAGACCGTAGCGCATCCGGGGCGTGGCACCAGCATCGTGCTGCACCTCAAGGAGGACGCCGCAGGCTTCGCCGATGCGTTCAGGCTGCGCCAGCTGGTTCGCACGTATTCGGACCACATTGCCTTTCCGGTGCTGCTGCGACCGGACGGCGGCAAGGGCGACTACGACCGCGCCAACCAGGCGCAGGCGCTCTGGACCCGACCCCGTCAGGACATCAGCGACGACGAGTACCGGGCCTTCTACCGCCACATTTCCCACGATCCCGGCGAGCCCCTGGCCTGGGGCCATCAGCGCGTTGAGGGACGCCGCGAGTACACCACGCTGGTCTACGTGCCCAGTCGCGCGCCCTTCGACCTGTTTCACCGGGAGGCACCGCGAGGACTCAAGCTGTATGTCCGCCGGGTGTTCATCCTCGACGACGCGGAGCAGTTCCTGCCGCTCTACCTGCGCTTCGTCAAGGGCGTCGTCGACTCCGCGGACCTGCCGCTCAACGTGTCGCGGGAGCTGCTGCAGGAGGATCGTGAGGTCGAGGCCATGCGCAGCGCCATCACCCGCAAGGTGCTTGACATGCTCACCTCGGTGGCCGCGGACGAGCCCGCCAAGTATCGGGGGTTCTGGCAGGAATTCGGCAGCGTGCTCAAGGAAGGGTTGGCCGAGGATCCCGGTAACCGGGAGCGGATCGCGCCGCTGCTGCGGTTCAACACCTCGCTGGCAGGCGAGGCGGGCGAGCTGCAGCCGCTGGCGGATTACGTGTTGAGGATGAAGCCGGGCCAGAAGGCGATTTATTACGTGGTAGCCGACAGCCTGGAAGCCGCCCGGGGCAGCCCGCACCTCGAGCAGTTGCGCGCCCTGGGGGTAGAGACACTGCTGCTGACCGACCGTATCGACGAATGGATGGTTTCCCACCTCGGCGAATTCGACGGCAAGCCCCTCAAGGACGTCGCCAAGGGTTCGCTGGGCCTGGATGATCTCGTGCCATCGGGCGAGCGCAAGGCCAGTGCCCTCGGCGCGGCCGCGGTCGAGCCGCTGCTGGCACGTCTCGGTGCGGTGCTGGGCAAGCAGGTGGCGGGCGTCAGGGCCAGCGAGCGGCTGGCTGATTCCGCCGCGTGCCTGGTTCGCGAGGAGCATGACGTGGGCCCGCAACTCAGGAAGCTGCTGGAATCGGCCGGGCAGGCCCTGCCGCCCTCGGTGCCCTGGCTGGAGGT
>JAUMBX010000062.1:0-3003 GCA_032119515.1 Steroidobacteraceae bacterium
GCTGGGGGCGAGGGCGGCGCGCAGCGCCGTTTCGATCCGCGACAGGCGCGCCTCAGCGGTAGTCAAGCCAGGCGCTCCGGCTTGGCGGGCGCCCGCAGGCGCGCAGGAAGAGACCGACGGACATGGTCGCGTGCCGGGCGGTCGGAACGGGCGTTTCCTCTGGCGTCAGTCAGCATGGTCGACTCATTCTCCCTGGGGTACATCGCGAGCGGCATCGTAACGCATGAGGTACAGCGCTTGAACGAAAGTGAAGGCAATCGAGAGCCCCAAGGTGCCGAAAACCTTGAAGTTGACCCAGGCCTCCGTGCTCCAGTGATAGGCGAAATGAAGATTGAGGGCGCCGAGCGCGAGGAAGAACGTCGCCCAGGCCAGATTCAGGCGATGCCAGACGGGCGCAGGTGCCGAGAGGCTGCCTCCGAACATGCGTTCGACCAGCGTTCGCTGGCCGATCCAGCGCGACAGGAGAAACGCGCCGGCCATCACCCAGCTCACCACGGAAGGCTTCCACTTGATGTAACGCTCATCGCGCAGGGCCAGGGTCAGCCCGCCCAGGACCACCAGAATGGCGAGGGTAATCAACTGCTGACGATCGAAATGCCCGGTGCGCCAACGCGAGATGCCGACCATCACCACCGCAATGGCAATGGCGGTGGCGGTCGCTGCATACACGCCGTCGGTTCCACCCACGGTCTTGTAGACCGCGAAAAATGCAATAATCGGCAGAAGATCCGCCAGGAGTTTCATCGCGTTGCCAAACTTTCCGAGCTCTGAAGCGATGCCCAGTATCTCACCCGCGTCGCCAAGGTGACCAGACGACTCGACATCCATCCCACGCATCCCCAGGCGCGGCTGCTGCACCATGCAGCGGAGCGGCTGCGTGAGGAGGGTGTGGCGATCTATCCCACCGATTCCACGTATGCGCTGGGTTGCCTGATGGACGCGCGGGACGCCCAGACCCGGATCCATCGGGTGAGGCAGGACCAGGCGTCCCATCTTCTGACTTTGCTTTGCCGCGACTTGTCCGAACTGGCGACCTACGCTCGGGTCGGCAACCAGGCCTACCGTCTGCTCAAGGCACTCACGCCGGGCCCCTACACCTTCGTGCTGCAGGCCTCGCGGGAGCTGCCGAAACGCATCCTCGATGCAAAGCGCAAGACCATCGGGCTGCGCATTCCCGATCATCCCGTCACTCAGGGCCTGCTCGCCGAGCTCGAGGCGCCGTTGCTGAGTGCGAGCCTCATCCATGAATTCATGAATGAAGATGACGCGGATCCCGAGGCGCTCTTTGACCGCTACGGGCCTCAGGTTGATGTGTTTCTTGCCGCCGGTTCCTGCGGCATTCAGCCCACGACCATGATTGATCTGAGTGATGAATCCGCACCCAGACTTCTGCGCCAGGGTCGCGGGGATGTCTCGCGCATCCTGGACCTCGAGGGGACCTGACCGGGCCAGCCGCGATGACTCTGCTGTTACAAATCCTGGTCTTTGCGATCCCCGCGATATTCGCCATCACCGTGCACGAGGTGGCGCACGGCTGGGTGGCCAATCGTCTGGGCGACCCAACGGCGGCGCGGGCGGGGCGCCTCAGCCTCAACCCTTTCCGCCACGTGGATCCGGTGGGCACCGTACTGGTGCCGGCTGTGGTCTATCTCACGAGTGGGGCCTTCTTCGGCTGGGCTCGTCCGGTGCCGGTGGACTGGCGCAGGCTGCGTCACCCCCGGCGCGACATGGCGCTGGTCGCCGTTGCGGGACCGTTGTCCAACCTCCTCATGCTGGTGGCCTGGATTCTGGTCCTGCTGAACGCTGATCAGCAGGGCCTCTGGGCCCGGATGAGTTGGACGGGGGTATCCTTCAATGCAACAATCATGGTCCTCAACCTGCTTCCGGTACCGCCACTGGATGGCAGCAGGATCGTGACTTCACTGCTGCCCTCGGGGGCTGCCGTGAGCTACAACCGAATCGAGCCTTTCGGCTTGCTGATCCTCGCCGCCTTGCTGATGACCGGGCTACTGGGAGCCATCCTGAAGCCGCTGGTCACCGGATTGGTCGGGCTGCTGGGTCTGTTATTTACCTGAGTCGCGGGACAAATCTTTCCAGGAGGTGGCCATCGGCCACCCGGCAACCAGAGAACCACCATGAGTCTAGGCGCGAACAAGCGCGTTCTTTCAGGGATGCGCCCCACTGGCCAGCTGCATCTCGGCCACTATCACGGCGTTCTGAAGAACTGGGTCCAGCTCCAGCACGAATATGAGTGCTTCTTCTTCGTGGCCGACTGGCATGCCTTGACCACGTCCTATGAGGACACCCGCGTCATCAGCGCCACCGTCTACGACCTGGTCGTCGACTGGCTCTCGGTGGGAATAAATCCTGGCGAGGCCACGCTCTTCATCCAGTCGCGCGTACCTGAGCACGCCGAACTGCACCTGCTGCTGTCCATGATCACGCCCATCAGCTGGCTGGAGCGGGTGCCTACCTACAAGGATCAGCAGGAAAAACTGCGCGAACGTGACCTTTCGACCTACGGATTCCTTGGCTATCCCTTGCTGCAGTCCGCCGACATCCTGATCTATCGCGCGGGTAATGTGCCGGTCGGGGAAGACCAGGTTGCCCACATCGAGCTGTCACGCGAGGTGGCTCGTCGCTTCAACTACCTCTACGGGCGCGAGTCGGGTTTCGAGGAAAAGGCGGAGGCCGCGGTGGCCAAGCTCGGCAAGCGTAACGCGCGCCTCTATCACGATCTGCGCAAGCGCTACCAGGAAGGAGGCGACCTCGAAGCCCTGGAGCGCGCCCAGGCCTTCCTGGAAGCTCAGCAGAACATCGCACTGGGCGACCGGGAGCGACTGCTCGGATATCTGGAGGGAGGCGGCAAGGTCATCCTGCCCGAACCGCAGGCGCTGTTGACGCCTGAGTCCAGAATGCCGGGCCTGGACGGCGAAAAGATGTCCAAGTCCTACGACAACACCATCGGCCTGCGGGAAGCCCCGGACTCAGTCCGCACCAAGC
>JAUMBX010000063.1:0-10809 GCA_032119515.1 Steroidobacteraceae bacterium
AGCCAGCCAACTCATCGCCAGCGGCTGAGCGGAGATGTGCGACAACACCACCCAGGCCGGTTCCAGCCATCGACCCAGCATGGCCCACAGGCCTGCCGCCGCCTCGGGCCACACCAGCATCAGCGCCAGCGCCAGCAGCACCAGCGGCAGCAGCAGGATGGAAAACAGGGGAATGGCCACCAGGTTGACCAGCGGTCCGACCCGAGAATATCCCCCGAACACGGCCACGGACACCGGAATGAGCGCCAGCGAGAGGCTGGCCTGCAGGGTCAGAAACCCGCGCAGCCCACCGCTCGACCAGACGGAGATCAGCATCAGGACAGCCACGAATGACAGCCAGAAGGCGGCGGAACCCATCTCCAGGGGTGCCGGCAGGACGATGACCAGCGCGCAGGCCGCGACCAGGTCAGCGTTCGAAACCAGTCGGCGGGCAAGGTACATGAGAGACACCAGGCTCACCGCGATGGCGGTCCTGAGCGTTGGCAGGGAGGCTCCCGCCAGCAGTGAGTAAGCCCAGGTCGCCATCACCACCAGCGCGATGCGACAAGCCGGCCAGGCCGCCGCCAGGGAAGCCGAGCCGAAGGCGCGAAAGGCCCACTTCAGTGACCACGCCACGACCATGGCAAAGGCCGTGACGTGTAGGCCGGAGATGGCGATCAGGTGGGCGACCCCGGTGTGGATGAAGGTCTCGCGCAGGTCCCTGCGGATGTCGCCCCGCAGCCCGACCGCCAGCCCCTGCAGCACCGCGGCTGAGTCCGGACTGTCCACGGCTCCAGCGATGGCTACACCCACCGCTGCCCGCGCCCGCTGGATGGGCCAGCCTCGTGCGATCGCCTCGCGAAGCGGCTTGCCGTCACGCGGTGCGACGTAAGCCGTGCCTGAAAATCCGCGGCGCAGCAGGTCGAGCTCGCGGTCGAACACTCCCGGATTGAGGTGGGCCCGGCGACAGCGCAGGCGCAGCGGCAGGCGCCAGCGTTCGCCCACCGCAGGCGTCTCCCCCGCCTCGTACCAGGTCACCCGCAACCTGCGTGACGCGCCGTCCTGAACGGTCAGGAAGTCAAAATCGAGCCTGCCCGGCCGTTGTTCCGGGATGGAAGCGATCCAGCCGCTTGCCTCGAGGCGCTGGCGTTGCTCGCCGCAAGGCAGGTCGCCCCTCAGCGAGGCCTGGGCATGGAGACAGGCGAGGACGAAGCCAGCCGTGGCACAACCGGCGATACGCCAACCGAGGCCCAGACCCAGCACCGCCAAGCCCGCGAGCAGCACCAACACGCCGATGCCCGGCAGGGCAGGCAGCCAGAAACTGCCGGCGATCCCGGCGAGCAAAGCGAGCGCAGTCCATCCCACCCACCGATGGTGGGCCGAAGGGCGGGGCGGAGGGCGCCGCTCAGCCGGTCAGTTCGCGCAGTTTTCCATCCTCGAGCACGAGTCGCCGCTGCAGGCGATCGGCCAGCGCACCATCGTGAGTCACGATGACCAGGCTCGAGCCCCATTCACGGTTGAGCTCCAGCATGAGCTCCAGCACCTGGGCCGCGTTGGCCGAATCGAGGTTGCCGGTGGGCTCATCGGCGAGCACGAGCGGCGGCCGGGTGACCAGGGCGCGCGCCACCGCGGCCCGCTGGCGCTCACCCCCCGACAGTTCCGAGGGCCGGTGCTCAAGGCGCGCCCCCAGGCCCACCCGCTCGAGCACGGCGCGGGCCTGGTCGAAGGCCTCTGTCCGAGGCTCACGGCGGATGAGCAACGGCATGGCCACGTTCTCGAGCGCGGTGAACTCCGGCAACAGGTGGTGGAACTGGTAGACGAAGCCGAGCTGTCGATTCCGCAGCCAGCCGCGCTCCGCCTCACCCAGACTCGCGGGATCCTCGCCGCCGATCAGGACCTGACCGGAGGTCGGCACATCGAGTGCACCCATCAACTGCAGCAGGGTGGTCTTGCCGGAACCGGACGCGCCCAGGATGGCCACCGTCTCACCCGCCGTTACGGACAACTGCAGGCCTGCCAGCACGCTCAGGGTCACGTGGCCCTGACGAAAGGACTTGCCGAGACCGCTGCATGCCAGCACCGGATGGCCTGTTGAGGACACGTGGGACTCAGACATCGTGACGCAGGACCTCCGCCGGTTCCGTGCGAGCCGCCCGCCAGGCGGGATAAAGGGTGGAGAGCATACCGAGCGCCACCGCAATGAGCGACACCAGTCCTACGTCACCAGCGCGGACGTCGACCGGCAGGCGGTCGATGAAATAGATCGTCTCATCGACCAACTGCGTATCGAGCAGGACTTCCAGCGCCCGGACCAGCCCGGTCAGGTTCAGGCTCAACAGCAGCCCGACCCCGACGCCGAGGAGCGTACCCAGCAGGCCGATCACGCTCCCCTGGAAGAAGAACACGGACAGGACGGCGCCCGGACTCGCACCGAGGGTACGCAAGATGGCGATCTCGCCCTGTTTGTCGTGGACCACCATCACCAGTGTGGCCACGATGTTGAAGGCGGCGACCGCCACCACCAGCAGCAGCACCACCAGCATGATCGAGCGCGTGACCTGGATGGAGCGGAAAAAATTCGCCTGCCGCCGGGTCCAGTCGGTGATGTAGAACCCCCCACCCTCGTTGATGGCCAGCGACCTGACGGTCTCACCGGCCGCGAAGGGTTCGGTCAACAGGAAGCGCAGGCCGGTCACGCCATCACCGAGCCGTAGAAACCGCTGCGCATCCTCCAGGTGGATCAGGGCGAGGGTGCTGTCGAATTCATACATCCCGGCATCGAAGATGCCAGCCACCTCGAAGCGTCGCATGCGCGGCACGACGCCGGCTGGGGTAACCACGCCCTCCGGAACCACCAGCAGCACGCGATCGCCCAGCGCGACCCCCAGCTGGCCGGCCAGCTCGACACCGAGCAGGACCTTGAAACGCCCCGGCTCCAGCGCTCCCAGCGAGCCCACGGTGAACAGCCCTGCCAGCGAGGAGACGCCAGACTCCATCCCGGGCAGCACGCCGCGCAGCTCGGCCGCCCTCGCCGCCTCGCCGCGCACCAGCATCGCCCGCCCCTCGACGAAGGGCGTCGAGGCGATCACCCGCGCATCAACGGCGGTCGACTCAGCCAGGGCTTGCCAGTCGGTCAGACGTCCATCCAGGGCCTCGAGGGTCGCGTGCGCGGTCACGTCCAGGATGCGCTCCCGCACCTCCCGCTGGAAACCGTTCATCACCGACAACACGGTGATCAGCACCGCCACGCCCACCGCGATGCCCGCGGTGGCGATCAACGAGACCACCCCGGTGAAGCGGTCGCCATGACGCAGGCGCAGGTAACGGCGCCCGATCCACCATGGCAACGGCGGCCCTCGCCTAGTCATGTCGCAGGGCCTCCGCGGGCTCTACTGCAGCCGCCCGACGCGCCGGGTACCAGGTGGCCAGCGAGGTGGCGGCCAGGGCGCCGATGGCCACCAGCGCCACATCGCTTGCCACCAGCTTCGAGGGAATACGCGTGATGTAGTAGACCTCGGCGTCGAAGACCTGGAAGCCGAACAGCCGTTCCAGCCACGCGGCAAGGTCCGGCAGGCCATGGGCCAGGAGGACTCCCAGCAGCACGCCCAAGCCGGTGCCCAGCCAGCCGATGACCAGGCCCTGCGAGGCAAAGACCGCCACCACTCCACGCGGTGTCATGCCCAGCGTGCGCAGGATGGCGATGTCGCCCCGCTTCTCGCCCACCACCATCACCAGGCTCGCCACGATGTTGAAGGCCGCCACGGTCACGATCAGGCCAAGGATCAGGCCCATCATGAGCTTCTCGAGGTGCACGGCCCTGAAATAGGCGCTGTGCTCCCGGGTCCAGTCCGACACCACCCAGGGGGAGCCCAGCCCGTCCTGCAGGCGCTGCGCCAGCGCGGGAGCGGCCATCGGATCATCGAGCGTGAGCGCCACGCCGGAGGCAGCACCGCGGCCAGCCAAGGCGGCGACGTCCTCGAGTGCCGCCAGCGCGAGGCTGCTGTCGAGGTCGGCCAGCCCGACCTCGAAACTTCCACGTAACTCGAACGCGCCGACCACGGGCAGCAGGCTGCCGGCGGAATCGGTGCGGGGAAACAGCAGCGTCAGTTCGTCGCCGGGCACGGCGCCGAGGCGATTCGCCAGCACCTTGCCGGTTTCGATGGCGCGCTCACCGGGCACGAACTTTTCCTCCTCCACCCCCCTCACCAGCACCGGAGCCAGCTGACCCTGATGGGAGACGAGCCCCTGCAGTTCAATGAACGGATCGGCACGCTGGATGCGCGGGTCCATCGCCCGCAAACGCTCCGCCGTCGCGATCAGTTGGGTAGGTGAGGCGCCCGGTTCCCGGACGCTGACGTGGGCGGAGAGCGACAGCAGGCGGCTCTTCAACTCCGCCTCGAAGCCGTTCATCACCGACAGCACGGCAATCAGGGCGGCCACGCCCACGCAGACCCCGCCCACCGACACGACGGTGATGAAGGACGCGAGGGTGGAACGCCGACCCCGACGCGCATAGCGCAGTCCGATTGCCGCAGGCAGGGGACGTAACATGATGGCGTATTGAAACACAGGCGCCACCTGAACCCGACATAGGTCACTTTTTTCATGTACTTATGCCACAATCCTCGACAGCATCCCGTTCCGGAGTGCTAATATCCGAAGAGGAGGTACAGCAATGCGTCGATCCGTTCCGGTGCTGGCAGCCCTTCTCCTGGCAGCACCGCTGGCCGCGGGCCAGAACCTAGAGATGCCGGCGGGTTCGACCGAACGCGTCGAACAGATCGTGCCCCTGCCCGGCTCCACCATGACCACCGTGGAAGCCTCCCTCGGTGCGCCCACCACTCGGCACGGTCCGGTCGGTGATCCGCCCATTACGCGCTGGGACTATCCGGGCCTGGCCGTCTTCTTCGAGTACGATAAGGTCCTGCACAGCGTCGTGATCCAGAGCGGCCGCTGAGCCCGGCTGGCGCCCGCCGCGGTGCCAGCACCCTTCCAGGTCGAGAGGAACGAATGACCGCAGACCCACTGCTGGGCGTGCCCCTGCCCGCGCCAGCCGAGACCCTGTCCTGGGGTGAGTTGTATGGTTCGGCCCGGGCACTCGCCATCGTGGAACTGGCCCGTGCGTCCAGCGGGCCGGTGCTGGTGGTTGCCGAAACCAACCGGCAGGCGGTCGTGCTGCAGGGCGAACTTGCGTTCTTTGCAGGCTCGGAACTGACCGTTCGCGCCCTGCCCGGCCACGAGACCCTCCCCTACGATCCCTTCTCTCCGCATCCGGACGTCACTTCCGAGCGGCTGGAGACCCTGGCGAACCTGCCCCAGCTGCGCCGCGGCGTGGTGATCGTCAGCGCCGATACGCTGACCCAGCGCCTTCCGCCACGCCAGCATGTCGAGGCCCACAGCTTCGACCTGGCGCGGGGCACGCGTCTCGACCTGACGGCCTTCCGCAGCCGCCTGAGCGCCGCCGGCTATGCCTCGGTCGGGCAGGTCATGGCCCACGGCGAGTACGCCATCCGCGGCTCCGTCATTGATCTGTTCCCAATGGGCGGCGAGGAGCCCTTGCGACTCGATCTCTTCGACGACGAGATCGAATCGATCCGCCATTTCGACCCCCAGTCGCAGCGCTCCACCGGATCGCTGGACGCGCTCAGGCTGCTGCCGGCCCGCGAGTTTCCCACTACTCCCGAGGCGGTCACGGCGTTCAGGCAGCGCTGGAGGGCCATCTTCGAGGGCGATCCCACCCGCAGCCCCGTCTATCGCTCGGTGAGCGAGGGGCTCGCGCCGGCCGGGATCGAGTCCTGGTTGCCCCTGTTTTTCGAGTCGCTCGAGTCGGTGTTCGACTACCTGCCCGGCGACACCACGATCGTCCTGGCCGGCGACGTCCGCGGCGGGATCCAGGGCTTCCTGGCGTCGGTCGATGAGCGCTACGAACAACGCCGACACGACCTGGAGCGACCCCTCCTGGCGCCGGCACGACTCTATCTGACGTTCGATGAAATCGATGACCGCCTCGGCAGGCTGGCCTCCGTCATCGCCGAGTCGGCCAAGCTGGATCCCCTGAGCGCGAGCGGCCGCTGGCACAATTGCGGCAGTAGCGTGCCGCCGGCACTGCGCATCGACCCCCGCTCGGAGGATCCCGCGGGCGCCCTGCGGCAGTTCGTGGGCAGTTTTCCAGGGCCCGTCCTGCTGGTCGCCGACTCCGCGGGGCGGCGCGAAACCATCCTCGAGTTGCTGCGCGGCCAGGACCTTGACCCCCGCCCCGTCCAGGGCTGGTCTGAGTTCATGGCCGGCGAGGTGCCGCTGGCGGTCTGCGTGGGGGCCGGCGTGGGCAGCCTGGTCCTGCCCGAGCGTGGCCTGGCCCTCCTGGCAGAGGATCAGCTGTTCGGCGAACGTGCCAGGCAGGAACGCAGACGCCGGCGAGCGGACCGTGATCCGGGCGTCATCCTGCAGGAACTCACCGACCTCTCCCCCGGTGCGCCGGTGGTGCACGAGGCCTATGGGGTGGGCCGTGACCTCGGCCTGAGGGTGATGGACGTCGAGGGACACCCCGGCGAGTTCCTGGTCATCGAATATGCAGCCGGGGATCGCATCTACGTGCCGGTGCAGGGCCTCGATCAGGTCAGTCGCTACACGGGCGCCTCCCCGGACAGCGCACCCTTGCACAAGCTCGGCAGCGACCAGTGGGCACGGGCGCGCCGCAAGGCCGCCGAGCGGATCCGCGACGTGGCCGCCGAACTGCTGGATCTGTACGCACGCCGGGCCGCGCGGCAAGGCCAGTCCGTGGCCCTGCGCGAGGCCGAGTACCAGGCCTTTGCTGCCGCCTTTCCCTTCGAGGAAACCCCTGACCAGGCCGAGGCCATTCGCCAGGTGCTGGCCGACCTGGCCTCCGGCCAGCCCATGGACCGGGTGGTCTGTGGCGACGTGGGCTTCGGCAAGACCGAGGTGGCGCTGCGGGCTGCCTTCAGCGTTGCGATGGCGGGGCGACAGGTGGCGGTACTGGTTCCCACCACGCTGCTGGCCCAGCAGCATGCCCGAAATTTTTCCGACCGCTTCGCTGATTGGCCCATCCGCGTGGAGGATCTCTCGCGCTTTCGCACCACCGCCGAGCAGAAGCGGGTGATCGCGGGACTGAATGAAGGCGCCGTGGACGTGGTCATCGGCACCCAGCGCCTCCTGCAGCGAGACGTGTCCTTCAAGGCCCTGGGCCTGGTGATCATTGATGAGGAACATCGCTTCGGGGTACGCGACAAGGAAAGGTTGCGCCAGTTACGCGCCGACGTGGACACCCTGACGCTGACCGCCACGCCGATTCCCCGCACGCTCAACATGGCCTTGGGCGGGTTACGTGACCTGAGCCTGATCACCACCGCCCCTGCCGAGCGGATGTCGATCGAGACCTTCATCTGCGAATGGAACGAGGGGCTGATCCGGGAGGCATTGCTCCGCGAAATCCGCCGAGGGGGGCAGGCTTATTTCGTGCACAACGCGGTGGAGACCATCAGCCAGACGGCGGACCGCCTGGCCGAGCTGGTCCCGGAGGCCGCGGTGCGGTTTGCACATGGCCAGATGCGCGAAGCGGAGCTCGAGCGCCTGATGCTCGACTTCTTTCATCAGCGTTTCAACGTGCTGGTGTGCACCACCATCATCGAATCGGGTATCGATATCCCGACGGCCAACACCATCCTCATCAATCGCGCCGACAAGCTGGGGCTGGCCCAGCTGCACCAGCTGCGGGGCCGCGTCGGTCGCTCCCACCATCGGGCCTTTGCCTACCTAATCGCGCCCCATCGCAAGGCCCTGAGCGTGGACGCCGCCCGGCGACTGGAGGCCATCGAGTCGCTGGAGGACCTCGGTGCCGGCTTCACGCTGGCCACCCACGACATGGAGATCCGCGGCGCTGGCGAACTGCTGGGCGAGGGACAGAGCGGCCAGATCCAGGAGGTAGGGTTCAGCCTCTACATGGAAATGCTGGAGCGCGCGGTCGAGGCCATGCGGGCCGGCCGCGAGCCGGAACTGGAGCGACCGCTGCATTCCGGTCCCGAAGTGGAGCTGCAGGTCCCTGCCCTCCTGCCAGAGGACTACGTCGCCGATGTCAGCCTGCGCCTGCGGCTTTACAAGCGCATCTCCAGTGCCGGCGGCGACGAGGCGCTCTCCGGCTTGCGCGAGGAGCTCATCGATCGCTTCGGCCCGCTGCCAGCGGCGGCACTGACCCTCTTCAGGGTGGCGGCCCTGCGCGCGCGGGCAGCACGACTCGGGCTGGCCCGGATCGAATTTGGCGCCGCGGGCGGGCTGCTGGTCTTTGGCCAGGTACACAGCGTCGATCCGCTCAAGGTGATCAAGCTGATCCAGGGACAGCCGGACCGCTATCGCATGGACGGACCGGAGCGGCTGCGGGTACGCATGGACCTCACCGATCCCGAGCTGAGGATCCGGATCGCAGAGCGGCTGGTGAACGGGCTCGAGCCGGACTGATCAGGACTCGAGGCGCAGCGGTGGCGCCTCGAAGCAACGGGCTGCCGCCGCGCAGGCCCGCTGCCAGCGAACGGCGTCGAGCGCAGCGACCGGCGAGCGTCCATGCAGGCGCGACAGGCGCAGCTGGCTGAGTGGTGCCGCCTGAGGCGCGAGTGAGTCGAGGACCTGTTCGACAGCAGCCCGGTCGTTGCAGACCGGCAGCATGTCGCAGCCGGCAGACAGCGCGAGGCGCGCACGCTCCGCGATGGAACCGAAACTGGCCGCACCCTGCATGCAGAGATCGTCGGTGAACACCGCGCCACGGAAATCCAGGCGTCCGCGCAACTCACCCTCTATCCAGCGTCGTGACAGGCTGGGAGGCAGGGCGTCCACCTGCGGAAACAACACGTGCGCGGCCATGACCGAGCGCAGGCCGTTGGCGATCAGGCGTCGATAGGTGCCCAGTTCCTCCTCGAGATCCTCGATCGGTCGCCGATCGATCGGCAGCTCATGATGCGAATCCGGTTTGACTGCACCATGACCCGGATAGTGCTTGGCCGTCCCGGACATGCCGGCCTCGGCCATGCCGCGCAGGTAACTGATGGCGAGCTCGGCGACGGCCGTTGGGTTGCGGTGCAAGGCCCGATCACCGATCACGCCGCTGACCCCGAAATCCAGGTCGATGCACGGTGCAAAGGACAAGTCGATCCCGCAGGCTACGAGCTCGCTGGCCATCAACCAGCCCAGGTCCGCGGCCAAGGCGAGCCCCGTCGGCCGATCGAGGTCGTACTGACGCCCGAGCGCACGCAGCGGAGGCAGGCGCTGGAAGCCCTCGCGGAAGCGCTGCACCCGCCCACCCTCCTGGTCCACCGCGACCAGGAGCGCGGGGGATCGCGCCGACTTGATCTCGGCCACCAGGCGGCAGAGCTGCTCCCGATCCTCGAAATTGCGCGCGAACAGGATGACCCCGCCGACCAGCGGATGGGCCAGCAGGTCCCGCTCCGCAGGCTCGACGGCGACGCCACCCAGATCGATCATGATTGGACCGAGTGCCATGACTCAGGATAGCAGCAGGCGGGCCTCAACGAGGCTCGAAGGTGGCCACCGACTCGACGTGCGCAGTGTGGGGAAACATGTCCATGACGCCGGCAGCGACCAGTGCATAGCCCTGCTGGTGCACCAGCAGGCCGGCATCCCGCGCCAGGCTCGCCGGATGGCAGGAGACGTAGACGATACGCCGCGGCCGCAGGCGGCCGAGCATGGGCAAAAGGGCCTCGGCACCCGCCCGGGGCGGGTCGAGCAGCACGAGATCACAGGGCGCTTTCGCCCAGCCAGCCGCCCCGGGGTCCACCGACAGGTCCGCCCGCAGGAAGGAGGCATTGGTGACATCATTCAGCGCCGCATTGGCAGCGGCGCGGTCCACCAGCGCCTGCTCGCCCTCGACGCCCAGCACGCTGCCCGCGCGCCTCGCCAGCGGCAGGGTGAAGTTGCCCACGCCACAGAACAGGTCGAGCACCCGGTCCTCGGGGCCCGGATCGAGCAGGTCGATGGCCAGCGCTACGGCCTGCAGGTTGATCCCGGCATTGACCTGCACGAAACCCACCGGGCTGTAGTCGACCCGAAGTCCACCGGGTAGGGTGTAGTACGGGAGGCTCCAGTCACCATCGAGTGGCAGGATGGAATCGAGCCCACCGGGCTGCAACCAGATGCGCAGGTTGCGCGCCCGGGCAAATTCGTTCAACCGCGCCCGGTCGGCCTCCTGAAGCGGCTCCAGGATCCGGAACACCAGGACGGTGCTGGCCTCCGCCACCGAGACCTCGATCTGCGGGAGACGATTGCGTATCGACAGGCCAGCGACCAGCTCGGCCAGCGGACCGATCAGCTCGTCCACCGGCGCGGCCAGGATGGGGCAGGCATCCATGTCGGTGATGTAGGGTTTGGCGCGCTCACGGAAGCCCACCAGCACCCGCTGCTTGCGCTCCACCCACTTTACGCCCAGGCGGGCCCGACGCCGGTAGCCCCAGGCCGGACCCCTCACGGGCTCCAGCCACCTGGTCGGCGAGACCTTGCCGAGCCGGGCCAATTGTTCCATCAGGTCGGCCTGCTTGGCCGCCAGCTGCCCCGCGGGGGACAGGTGCTGAAGACTGCAGCCACCGCAGGTACCGAAGCGTCGGCAGCCCGGCTCGATCCGCTCGGGGCTGGGGCGCAGCACTTCCACCAGCCTGGCCAGACTGAAGTTACGCGCATCGTGCAGGCGATCGATCCGCACCTGCTCGCCGGGCAGCGCGCCCTCGATGAAAACCGCCTTGCCGTCGAGACGTCCCATGGGGTGGCGTTGTAGCACCACCGGCTTGCGCCCGCGGTCGGCCGCCGGTCGTTCCG
>JAUMBX010000064.1:0-2546 GCA_032119515.1 Steroidobacteraceae bacterium
GTTTAACGGACTTTCATCATCGGCTCATGGCGACAGGTTTGCCCTGCGGATGTTGGGTTAAACGCGTCGGCAATTGGGCGGTTTCTGGAACGTGTCGAGGAATTAGGTATTAGTGCGTAGGCCTGGCGCGCTGGCGATAGCCAGCGGCGGTGGAACCCGTGGTACTGCGGAAGGCGCGCTCGAAGCCACTCAGGCTGCGATAGCCCACTGCGGCCGCCACCTCGGTGATCGAGACCTCCGAGCAGCTCAGCAGTGCACGAGCCTGGTCAATGCGCTGGCAAGTAAGCCAGCAGCCGAAGCAGACGCCGACCTTCAGGTGAAAGTAGGTAGAAAAGTAGGTGCGCTCGAGTGAAGCCTGTGCCGCGGCCTCGCCAAGCGAGATCGGGCTATCGAGGTGGTTCAGGCAGTACTTCCGCAGGCGCGACAGCCTCGGGTAGTAGTCAAACGCGCGTTGGTCGATCAATTCGGGGGTGCAACGCGCCACGGCCCTGAGCCCCTTGCATACAGCAGGGGTGGATTATGTCCCAGCCACTGCAGATGGCTATTACGGATAACCGTAGTCCGTGCCTGTCCATTCGGATTCCTCGCAGGCCAGGGCCCTCAGGAACTGCAGCGTGCAGGCTTCCCAGGAGCGGCGCAGCGCCGCCGTCCGGCAGGTGGCGGGGTCGAGTTGCAGGGCGGTGAGCGTCGCCAGGCGCAGGTCGTCGTTCAGGACGCCGGTGACCTGCTGCTCGATGACGTCTACCGGTCCGGTCACGGGATAGGCAGCCACCGGCACGCCGCAGGCCAGGGCCTCGAGCATGACCAGGCCGAAGGTATCGGTGCGGCTGGGGAAGACCATCACGTCACTGGCCGCGATGTGGCGGGCCAAGGCCTCGCCATGCAGGCAGCCGGTGAACATGGCCTGTGGATAGCGCTGCTCCAGCGCTTCGCGAGCCGGGCCATCGCCGATCACCATCTGGGTCCCGGGCAGGTCGAGGGCGAGGAATTCCTCGATGCCCTTTTCCACGGCCAGGCGGCCGACGAAGACTGATACGGGTCGTGGCAGGTCCAACCAGGTCTTGTCCTGTGGACGGAACAGGTCGCAATCGACGCCCCGTCCCCACTGGGCCAGGTGCCGGAATCCCCGGGCGGCCAGGGCGCGGCGCATGGACTGGGTGGAGACCAGGGTCCGGACGGCAGGCGCGTGGAAACGCCTCAGCCACGCATAACTCGCCCGCAAAGGAACCGGCAGTCTCGCGCGCAGGTATTCAGGGAACTGGGTGTGGTAGGCGGTCGTGAAGGGCTGGCCGTGCTCGAGGCACCAGCTGCGGGCTGCCAGGCCCAGTGGCCCTTCGGTGGAGATGTGGATGGCATCCGGCTTCAGTGCTGCCAGTCGACCGGCCACCGCGCGACCAGCACGCAGGCTCAGGCGGATCTCCGGATAGGTGGGGCAGGGGATGGACGGCAGGCCTTCTGGCGAAACCACCGTGGCCTCATGCCCCAGTCGCTCAAGCCACTCCGCGGTGGTGGACAGGGTGCGCACGACGCCGTTGACCTGGGGATGCCAGGCGTCGGTCACGATGGCGATTCTCATGCGAGGGCCGGCTCGTTGATCTCCTCGATGGGCAATGGATGCTCCATCAGTGGCACTTCCTGGCCATCCACCAGCACCGTGGCCGTCTCGGTCCAGCGCAGCAGGCACAGCCGTCCTGAATGATCTTCCACCAGTGCGGTGCAGCTCTCCACCCAGTCACCATCGTTACAGTAGGTGACGTCGTCGAACTGGGTGATCTCGGCGCGATGGATATGGCCGCAGATCACGCCGTCCACGTTCCGGCGCCGCGCCTCCGTGGTCAGCGCCCGCTCGAAGTTGGCAATGAACTTCACCGCGTTCTTGACCTTGTGCTTGAGATATGCGGCCAGCGACCAGTAGGGATAGCCGAACCAGCCGCGTAGCATGTTCACGTAGCGATTCATGCGCAGCGCGAACCCGTAGGCGCGGCTGCCGACCGATTCCAGGAAGGGGCTCACCCGGACGATGTCGTCGAACTCGTCGCCGTGCAGCACCAGGAAGCGGCGACCGTCTGCCGTCTCGTGGATGGCCTCACGGTGCACTTCCACATTGCCCATCACCAGGCCATCGTTGTCCCTGAATACGCGGTCGTGGTTGCCCGGGATGTAGACCACTCGGGTACCGTGCTTGGCCTTGCCGAGCAGGGTGCGAATGACGTCGTTGTGGGCCTGCGGCCAGTAAAAGGTCTTGGAGAGGCTCCACAGGTCGATGATGTCGCCGACCAGATAGATCTGTTGACACTCGACCCGCCGCAGGAAGTCGAGCAGGAACTCGGCACGGCAGCCCTTGAAACCGAGGTGAATGTCGGAGATGAAGACCGTCCGCAGCCTGAGCGTGTAATGCTCTCTCGTCCTGTCCAGCATGGGCCCCCCGGGTTCTTGATGCCCGAGTCCGCAGGATGAGGCTGGGAGTTGATCAGATCTTTACGGTTTCAAGAAGGATTCGTGACACTGCGTGCCGCCTGCCGTCCGGCGATTCGCCCGAAGACCAT
>JAUMBX010000065.1:0-3726 GCA_032119515.1 Steroidobacteraceae bacterium
AGTCACCAAACAGTCACAAAACATACGTATGGTTGCAGCCAATTCAAGCAAGACCACCGGACGCAGGGCCCGCGGACGTGAATCGATGAGCGGCAAGACCATCCTGATCGTCGAGGACGAGAAACCCATCCGGGACATGGTGGCCTTTGGCCTGCGGCGAGCCGGCTTCGAGGTCGTCGAAGCCGAGGACTGTGCGGCAGCGCGCGCCCGCATCGCCGATCGCCGGCCCGACCTCGTGCTGGCTGACTGGATGCTGCCGGACACCAGCGGGCTGGAACTCACCCGCCAGCTCAAGCGCGACCCTGAGACCCGGGATTTGCCGGTCATCCTGCTTACCGCTCGGGCCGAGGAAACCGACAAGGTTACCGGTCTCGAGGGGGGGGCCGATGACTACGTCACCAAGCCGTTCTCGCCACGGGAACTGGCCGCTCGCATCAATGCGGTGCTCCGGCGCGGTGCTGGTGGCTCCACGGATGAAGTGATCGAGGCCGACGGCTTGCGGATGGATGTGGCCGGGCATCGGGTCATGGTCGGAGCACGCGGCATCGCCCTCGGTCCGACCGAGTATCGCCTGCTGAATTTCTTCATGACCCATCCGGATCGGGTCTACTCCCGCAGCCAGCTGCTCGACCGGGTCTGGGGCGGCAACGTCTACGTCGAGGAGCGGACCGTGGACGTCCACATCAGGCGCCTGCGCAAGGCCCTGGAAGAGACCGGCCATGATCGACTCGTGCAGACGGTACGCGGCGCGGGTTATCGTTTCTCGACCAAGCCCGACTAGGCAGGCCGAAGGCAACCCGACCGCCCATGGATTCAGCCTGGACATTCGCGCTGGCCCGACTGGCCGGCGCCCTGCTATTGGCCCTGCTGGGAGGGCTGATCTTCGGCCGCGTCGACTTGTGGCTGGTGGCTGTACTGGCCCTCTACCTGGCTCTGCAGTGGGCCAACCTGTACCGGCTGCATCGCTGGCTTCGGTACCGGCGCGAGGAAGAACCGCCCGATCTCGGCGGGGTCTGGGGGGATGTCGTAGCGCTGGTCGGTCGCATCTACCGGCGCAAGAACCTGCACAAACGGCGCATTGCAACCCTGTTTCGCGAGTTTCGCCGGCTGACGGCAGCGCTGCCGGATGGCGTCGTACTCCTCTCGGCGGATCGCGAGATCCTGTGGTTCAACCGCACGGCCGTGCGCCTGCTCGGCCTGCGCCGCAAGATCGATTTCGGGATCCGCATCGAGAACCTGATTCGTCGCCCTGAATTCACCCGCTACCTGGCTTCACCCGACCTCGGGCAGCAGGTGATCGTCGCCTTCGGCTCGTCCAACGAGAAGTTCCTGGCCCTGCAGATGATCCCCACCGGTGAGCAGCAGCTGCTGCTGGTGCGCGACGTCACCCGGGAGGTACGTCTCGAGACCATGCGGACCGACTTCGTGGCCAACGCCTCCCATGAACTGCGCTCACCGCTGACTGTGATCCATGGCTACCTGGACCAGATGGTCGACGACCCGGGTGTCGCCCCGCTCTGGGCGGCGCCGCTCGAGGAGATGCGACGCCAGGGCGAGCGCATGCGTACCATCGTCGAGGACCTGCTGGAATTGTCTCGACTGGAGGCTGCGGAGGGTGAGGCGCCCAGCCTGCCGGTCGACATCCCTGGGATGCTCGCGGTCATCCGCAAGGACATCCTGGCCTCGGGGCACCAACCCGCAAGCTTCGACCTGAAGCTCGAGTCCGATGCCGGGCTGCTCGGCCAGGAAGGCGAACTGCACTCGATTGCTGCCAACCTGATCTCCAACGCGGTCAAGTACACCCCACCCGAGGGGTCGGTTTCGGTCCGCTGGTGGGTCGATGCCCGTGGTGGCCACCTCGCCGTGACGGACACCGGGATCGGCATTCCCCCGGAGCACCTGCCCCGACTGACCGAGCGCTTCTACCGGGTCGACCGCGGGCGGTCGCGCAAGTCGGGCGGCTCCGGGCTTGGGCTCGCCATCGTCAAGCATGGCCTGCAGCGCCATGGGGCCAGCCTCGACATCCAGAGCGTCGAGGGCCGGGGCTCTACCTTCACCTGCCATTTCCCCGCGGCCCGCGTTGCGCGCCGCGAGGCGCCTGTCTGACCGTCTCGGTCCGTCTTCAAAACGTAACAAATGGGGCTGGCGCTGTAACATTCCTGCCATGCGGCCTGTTCGATTTATATTTATCAAAGCTTTAGGTCGAACCGGTTTTGCAGTAATTCTGTAACACAGGGCGGTTAGCCTCTATTCAGGTCCAAACCCAGAGGTCACCTCATGTCCAAGCCTGTCGTACTCGCTGCCTGCGCCATCGCCCTTGTGTGCGCTACCCAGGGAGCGTCCGCCCAAGCCGCGCGTGATTACATCAGCATCGCTGGCTCCTCGACGGTTTTCCCCTTTGCTGCCGCTGCTGCCGAGCAGTTCGGCCGCGGGTCCTCCTTCAAGACCCCCAAGGTGGAGAGCGTCGGCACCGGCGGAGGCTTGAAGCTGTTCTGCCAAGGTCTTGGACCGCAGTACTCGGACATCGCCAACGCCTCCCGCGCGATCAAGGCCAGCGAGGTTGCTGACTGCAACAGGAACGGCGTCAAGGAAATCGTCGAGGTGCGGATCGGCTTCGATGGCATCGTAATTGCCAACGCCAAGTCCTCCCCCGTCTATCGTCTCAGCCGCAAGCAGGTCTACCAGGCCCTGGCGCGGCAGGTGCCGGATCCGGCCAACCCCACTCGACTGATCGACAACCCCTACCAGTCGTGGAAGCAGATCGACCCGTCGCTGCCCAACGTCAAGATCGAGGTGCTCGGGCCGCCGCCTACCTCCGGCACGCGCGATGCCTTCGTCGAGCTGATCATGGAGCCCGGCTGCGAGGGCTTTCCGTGGCTCAAGGAACTCAAGGGCGTAGACGAAAAGCGCTTCAAGCGCGTTTGCACCCAGATCCGCGAGGATGGGGCCTACGTGGAAGCCGGTGAGAACGACAACCTCATCGTGCAGAAGCTGGAAGCCAACCCTAAGGCCCTCGGCATTTTCGGTTACAGCTTCCTCGAGGAACATCTGGGTCGCCTGCATGGTTCGCTCATCGAGGGCAAGGCACCGACCTTCGAGAACATCGCGGACGGCGCGTACCCGGTTTCGCGGTCGCTGTTCATGTACGTCAAGAAGGCGCATGTCGGGGTGATCCCCGGCATCAAGGAGTTCCTGGCCGAACTGACCAGTGAAAAGGCCTTGGGCGACGAGGGCTATCTCGCCGACAAGGGCTTGATCCCCCTGCCACGCGCTGAGCGGGACAAGGTGCGGCGCTCGGTAGCGGCGCTCACGCCCCTGAAGTAGTGCCCCGACCCGGTCGCAGATAAAATCAAACGAAGGTAATCCCCATGCAACACCTGTGCCCAAGGGCGATGGCACTCGCCCTCATCTGGCTGTGCCCGTTAGTAAGCCTTGCATCCACGACCGAGGACCAGGACCTGCGCAGCCAGTTGGCGGCGCTGATCGAGCGGGTGGAGAGGCTGGAGCAACAGTTGGCCGAGGCCGAATCCACCAACGAGCGCCAGACCGACCAGCTCGCCCAGTCTGCGGTGGCAGCACGTGCCGTGTCCTGGGCTGAAAATCTGCGTTTTTCCGGCGATCTGCGCTATCGGCACGAGCTGATCGACGAGGACGGGCGCGAGCAACGCCAGCGCCAGCGCATCCGCGCGCGTTTCGGAGTGACCGCGCAGGTCACCGAGAGCCTCT
>JAUMBX010000066.1:0-2059 GCA_032119515.1 Steroidobacteraceae bacterium
CGGATCGTCGCGGAACAGCACCAGCACCGGGCTCGGCACCTCGAAGTCTTCGCGCAGGGAGGACTCCAGGGCATCGACGACCTTGTCGAGGCCACGCGCATGGATCAGGCGCGTGGTCAGCTTGTGAATCCGCGCAGCCAGCAGGTCGTTGGTGCGGCCGATGTCGATGAACTCGGCGATCCGCGCCTCCAGTTGCCGGTTGCGCTCGCGCAGCACCTCGACCTGGCGCTCGAGCAGGGACACCGTGCCCCCGCGCCCGTCCTGAAGGCGCAGCTTGAGGAGTGCCGCCGAGTTACGCTCGAAGAAACCGGGCTCGGCCAGCAGGTAATCGACGACGGCCTGGTCGTCGAGGGTGGTCCGGCCCGTGGTGCGTGCGGCTCTGCTCATAGTTCGATGAACCCCTCGAAAGATTTTTCTGCCGGGCCGGTCATCCAGACCTCGTGCCCCGGGCCTTGCCACTCCACCACCAGGCGTCCTCCCGGCAGTTCGACTTCTACCCTCGGACCCAACCAGCCCCGGCGCCTGCCAATCGCGACCGCCGCGCAGGCGCCCGTGCCGCAGGCCAGCGTCTCGCCGACGCCGCGCTCGTGCACACGCAAGGCTGCCCGGGCCTCGTCGCGCACCTCCAGGAAACCGACGTTGACCCGCTCGGGAAAGCGTCGGTCCTGCTCCAGCCGGGCGCCGGCCTCGGTGACCGGGGCCGCCACCACCGATGGTACCCGAATGACGGCGTGCGGGTTGCCCATCGAGGCCACCTCGAACTCGAGGCGCTGGCCGTCCAGCTCCAACGCCCAGGGCCCGGCATGCTCGCCCGCCAGGAAGGGGAGCGAGGCTGGCTGGAAGCCAGGCTCGCCCATGCCCAAGGTCACCAGTCCGTCGTGATGAATCCGCGCGGTCACGATGCCGGCGGGGCAGGACAGCCTGAGCTCCCCTGCGGGGCGTCCCAGTCGCTCCCAGGTCAGGCGGGCGACACAGCGGGCGCCGTTGCCGCACTGGCCGACCTCGCTGCCGTCGGCGTTGAAGATGCGATAGTGGACCGCGATGCCGGGCGCCGTGGGCGCTTCCAGCATCATGGCCTGGTCGAAGCCGATCCCGGTATGGCGGTTGGCCAGGCTGCGCATGACGGCGGGGTCGAGTGCACCGCTGGCCGGCGCGTCAAAGACGAGGAAGTCGTTGCCCAAGCCATGCATCTTGGTGAAAGCGAGCTTCACGATTCGATTCTATCGCGCCGAGTAGGCAAAATCCGCAACATGAAACAGCTTACGCCGCGGGTCGGCTTCGTCAGCCTCGGTTGCCCCAAGGCGCTGGTCGATTCCGAGCGCATCCTGACCCAGCTGCGCGCCGGGGGCTATGAAGTGGTGCCCAGCTACGACGAGGCCGACCTGGTGGTCGTGAACACCTGCGGTTTCATCGACGAGGCCGTGCACGAGTCCCTGGAGGCCATCGGTGAGGCCGTCGCCGCCAATGGCCGGGTGATCGTCACTGGTTGCCTGGGCGCACAACCGGAGCGGATCACCGAGCGGCACCCCAAGGTGCTGAAGGTCACCGGGCCGGCCGCCTACGAGGAAGTGCTCGGCGCGGTCCACCAACACCTGCCGCCCCGACACGATCCCCGCCTTGACCTGGTGCCGCCACAGGGCATCAGGCTTACCCCCCGGCACTATGCGTACCTGAAGATTTCCGAGGGCTGCAACCATCGCTGCAGCTTCTGCATCATCCCCTCGATGCGCGGCGACCTGGTCAGCCGTCCCATCACCCACGTCCTGAACGAGGCCATCCGCCTGCGCAATGCCGGGGTCCGGGAGTTGCTGGTGATCTCCCAGGACACCAGTGCCTATGGGGTGGATACCCGTTACCGCACCGAGCAGTGGGGCAGCCGGGAGATCCGCACGCGTTTCCACGACCTCGCCCGCGAGTTGGGTGAGCTCGAGATGTGGGTACGCCTGCATTACGTCTACCCCTATCCGCACGTGGACGACGTGCTGCCCTTGATGGCCGAAGGCCGGATCCTGCCTTACCTCGATATTCCCTTCCAGAACGCCAGCCCCCGCATCATGAA
>JAUMBX010000067.1:0-6345 GCA_032119515.1 Steroidobacteraceae bacterium
GCTCCTGGCGGCGATCACCAACCCGTTGAAGGTGCAGTAGCCGGCCCCCCGGGCACGCTTGGCGTGGTGCAACCCGCTTGAGAGCGAACCGGACACACCCTGCCTGAGGGTTTCGAGCGCTGCGGCCACCATGCCACCGTTGCTGGCGCAGACGGCGTGGAACAAGCCCGGCCCCCACGCGAATCCCTGGGACTGGGCCAGTCCCGACGGTTGGCCGGTACGGACAGCCGCGATGTATTCCGCGTCATGGACCATCGCCAGCGCCTGTTCCGTCAAGGGCCGGGGTTCCACCGTCTCCACGCCGGGAATGGCAACATGCGCCAGGGATTCGGCGATCCAGCCGGCCTTGCGGGTGGTGTCGAACTGGTGCTCCGAAGCCAGGTACTGCTCGCTGAAAAACAGGCGCATCATTCGCCATCCCGTCTGTAAACCCACTGGCCTAGGGACCAAGGCAAAGCCCTGCGAACCAAACAGCCTGTTGGTCCATGCGACAGTTCATGCACTGGTGGCTTTCCATGGCCGGAAAAGCCCTCCACTGGCAACCACTTGCCCTGCGTTTCCAGAAAGGATCCTAGACCCGCCCGATTCGGATCGACCTCAGGTGGCCATCGTGGTGGGCCGTGAACAGGTCGATCTGGTTGGGATGCAGGTCGCAATCAAAGATCTCGCTGGGAGTCGGTGTCATATGGGTGACATCGGGTGTCCCCGGATTCCAGAATCCGACCTCCTTGCCCATCACGCCGATGAGGGGCCCTGCGGGGTGGTGCAGGACCCGCCACATCGTGGCATCCAGGTCCTTTTTCAACGACTCGTACTTGGGCCGCTTCTCGCCGGTGCTCCAGTCGATGGGCACGGCGACCGGACGACGGTTGCCGCCGGGGGCGTTGGACACCTTGTGCAGGCCCGAGGCAATCAGCGTTCGGCCATCCTGGCCGAAGCCCAGGTTGATGATGCCGCCGAACGGGGCCAGGTCGCCGATATGGAAGAAGATCTCCTTGATCTCAAAAACCCTGGCCCTCTCGGTGCCGTCCGCCTTCCAATGGTGGATGTTTCCGACTATGTCCCCGCTGACAAGCTCATGCGACCCGGGCACGAAATGGACGCAGTAGGCGATGTCCGGGTGGCCTTGCAGCTCGCGAACCAGGCTGCCGTCGCGTGCTGACCAGACCCTTACAAGGCGGTCATTGCCGCAGGTGGCGACCAGTTGCCCGTCGCCGCTGACGGCCAGGCCGCGCAGCCAGCCCCGGTGGGCCGGGATTTCCCGGACCGGCTTGGGATTCTCCGCACCTGTTTCCCAGAACAGGAGACGGCCATCGTAGGCGCCGGAATAAAGGGTCTTGCCATCCGGCGAGAAACCGAGCGCGCGGACCCAGTTCTGGTGGCCGGCCATTGGGGTCTTCTTCCCGGTGGCGATCTCCCAACGCTGGATGGTGTGGTCGATCGCGCCGGCAACCACATACTTGCCGGTGGGGTCGACCCGGCAGCAGAGCAGGTTTGACGGATGCGCCCAGTCGGTCATCACCTTGGAGGCGACCGGGTCGAGGGTCACCTTCGGGTTCGGGGTGGTCATGCCAGCAGCTCCTGGATCGGTCCCACGGCCGGGTCGGCGACCGGGAACTTCCGGCCGGCGATGTCGAAGTCACCGGCTGAGTCGATCCCGACGGCCTGCAGGTAGGTGTGGAAAAGGTGCCTGTGGTCCACCTGGCGGTCGGTGACCTCCACGCCCTTGGCGTCGGTCTTGCCGATGACGGCCCCGTGATGGATGCCGCAGCCGCCCAGCGCGATCGACCAGGCCCGCGAGTAGTGGTCCCGGCCGTAGCCGGTGTTGATCCGCGGCGTGCGGCCGAACTCGGTCATCACGATCAGGAGGGTGCGCTCGAGGTGACCGCGCTGGGCGAGGTCCTCGACGAAGAGCGCGAACGGCCTGTCGAAGTCGGCGACATAATGGAGGTGGAACTCGAAGTTGTTGTGATGGAAATCCCAGCCGCCGTGCTGGATCTCCACGAAGGGCACCTCCTGCTCGACCAGGCGCCGGGCCAGCAGCAGTTGCTTGCCGAACTCGGAACGCCCATAAGCCTCCTGCACCCGGGACGGCTCGCGCGTGATGTCGAACAGCTCCTGCCGCTCCATCAGGCGCAGGGCCTGCTCGTAGGTCTGGGTGTAGGCGTCGATCTCCGCGGAGTCCACCCGGCCGCGGAAACGCTTGTCCGCGAAGCGGCGCCAGTCGTGCCGCCGCTGGTCGGCGGTCACGGTGAGGCCGTCGGGCAGCCGGGCGTTGACGACGCCCCCCTTCTCGGCGCCCACATTCACGCTGCCGTAGCGCGGGCCCAGGTAGGCGGCGTTGTTTCCGCGGCCGCCGGCGCCCGCGGGCATGGTGGCGATATGGCCCGGCAGGGGAAAATCCGCCCTTTCGAGACCCTTCGCGACGACGGCCCCCAGCTCCGGGTACTCCGTCGCCGACTGGGTCATCCTGCCGCTGCGCACCAGGTTGTTCGCCAGGCCATGGTCATCCTGCTTGGTGTTCAGGCTGCGGACCAGCGCCATCCGGTGCATCTGCTTCGCCGTGTGCGGGAGCAGCTCCGAAATATGGATACCCGGAACCGTGGTCTGGATGGCCTTGAAGGGGCCCCCGGTCTCCAGGTGGGGCTTCGGATCCCACGACTCAAACTGGCTGATGCCGCCGTTGAGGTAGACCACGACAACCGACTTGCCTCGACCGGCGATTTCCCCGGCGCCGGCGGCACTCGCGAGCAGGCTCGACCCGGCGACGATGCCGGTCCCCGCCAGCAGGTCGCCCATGAACTGGCGGCGCCCGAGCAGATGCTCGATATCACCGCAGGGCCTGTAGTTTCTACCGTCCATTGCCCGACTCCCGTCACTTTGGCGCTAGCTGGATCTCCGCCCGGACTACACCTACGAGATGAAACGGAATTCCGCCGAGGCCAGCAGGCCCCAGACAAGCTCCTGGATCACCCGGTCGCGTTCCTTGGCGTGTTCCCGCAACAGCCCGGTCGCCACCTTGAGCTCGTCCGCGTCGGGCAACCGGCCCAGCACCGCCAGGTAGACCTGCCGCGCCAACTGGCCGGGATCGCCGATGGCCGCCAGACGGTGGGTCAGCGTTCCCGGATTTGGCTTGAGCCATGCCTGCACCTTCGGGTCGTTCTGGAGCATCAGGGCCTGGTCGACCGATGCGATGAATCCGTCCTGCGGGGCGCCCGGTGGCGCCGAGAAGCGGCGCATGACATCCTTCTCCAGGACATCCCACAGGTTGCCGGCCACGGCGTCGGCCTCATGGTTCCGGCGTTGGGTGATGTCGCCCCTGGTGGCCGGATCCTTCTGGTGCCTGGCCTCCCAGTCCGCCATCGCCTTGGCGCGAACGGGCCTGTCGAGCTCGAGGGCGTGGTAGATGGATACCCCCATCTGCTCGCCGTTCAGTCCGCGGACGCGGCGGATGGCGTGCCCCCGCCGCCAGGATTCAACCAGCCCGGACTGCAGCAGCCTGAACTGCGCCTCCAGGTCGGCGGCCGCCCCCGCCTTGCCCTGCCGCCGGGCGGCCTGCAGGCTGTCACGGGCCTTCAGCCACTCGCTGGACTGCGTTACCTGTCTTTTCCGCTGGGCGATGTCCGACTCCTGGTCGCGGAGCGGGGCCATCCGGGCATGAGCCCGGCGCAGGCCGCCACGCGCCTCGACGACGAAACCGGCCAGGGCCATCTTGCGGCCGGCCAGGGCCAGCACGCGGCCCCGCTGGTCTTCCGCCAGCTTCGCCGACTTGGCCGCCAGTTCCTCCTGCGCCTTCACCTCGCCATCCACCGACTGCCTCGCCTGCGTGGCTGACGCGAGCCGGCCCGCCAGGGTGGCCCGCGCCGCGGACAGGTCCTTGTCCTGGGGCGACAAACCCACCAGCTTGTCCAGCTCCCGGATCGCCCCCTGCAGCGCCGCGATCGATTCCTGCGCCTGACCCTGCTTCTTCTGGAGGGCGGAGAGCTTCGCCGCTTCGGCGGTCCGACCGGCCACCAGATCCTGGAGTTCTTTCCTGGCCCCGTCCAATTGCCTTTGGATCAGGTCCAGATCCTTCTGCGCATCCAGCAAACGCGCTGTCGCGTCGCCCAGTTCCTTCTCCACCTGGGAAAGCCGGGGCGCCAGGTTCCTGCCGTCGGCCTCAAGGCTCTCCAGCCTGGCCGTGAGCGCTCGTTCTCCCCCCTTCGGACCCGGCCATTCCCGCAGGTCGGGCTCTGCCACCGATCGCTGGTAGGCGGCCGACCGCGCGACCTGCCTGACAAACTCCCGCAGGTCATACCGGGCCGCCACCAACTCCTCGGCCAGGGTCCGCAGCAGTTCGGAGGAAGCCGGCGGGTTGCCCGGATGGTGCATGTCCACCGGGTCAACCAGTCCCCGGCCCATCAGGAACGCCCACAACCGGTTGGCGAGGTTGCGATTGAACAGGGTGTTCTCGGGATGGGTCACAAGCACGGCCAGTTGCTGCCGGCGGCTGTGACGGGGAACGCCACGCTTCCCCTTCTCCGGCTGGACGATGTAGGCGTCCGCGGTGTCGAGGAAATCGGGCTCGGCATCCGTGGCGAAGCCGATCGGAAGCACCGGTTTCGCGGCGGTCTTCCCCGCCTTGGGCCGGAAGACGGACGAGAATTCCAACTCACCCTCCGCCCTCTCGCCGAGGAACGGCTTGTTGCCCTGCTTCTCGTCCTGGAACAGATAGGTGCGGTTCACGAAGGAAAGGAGGCCGAAATATTCGGCCTGCTTGTAATCCTCCACATGCGGGTGATCGTGGCACTGGGCGCACTGCAGGTCGCGACCAAGGAAAATCCGGCCGACATCCCGCGTGACTTGGTTGGCGTCGGCGTTGCGGTTGAGAATGAAGGCGGCCGCCGGCCTGAGCTTGTCACCGGTCCCGTCGGCGGCCAGCACCTCCAGGCAGATCTCATTCAGGGGCCGGCGCTCCTCGAGGCATTGGCGCAGCCAGGCGCGGAACTCCAGCAGGCCGATCACCTCGCGCCGCTCGGTGAACATCACCTCCAGCACCTTGGCAAAATACCTCGAGAACTCCTCGCGCCCCAGCAGGTCTTCAATCACCTCAGCCCGGATGGCCTGGCTGACACCCGGACGCGCCTTCAGGCGCTCCAGGAAAGACTCTGTTTCCACGGCGGTGGGTCCCCTGCCCACCAAATCGAGATAGACGCGGCGGTGGAATTCGGTGTCGGTGGCTAGCGGAACCGCAGGCCCGAGGTAGTCCCCATCAATGATCCGATCGATCCGGACCGACAGGGGCTCCCGGATGGGTCCGGGCTTTGGCTGATCCGGCTTGTGCGGCCCGGTGGAGGACGCCTTGTCCATCTCCCCGGCGGCAGCCGGGGCAGGCGATTGCGAGAGGGCAAGCACCAGCAGTAATGGAGCGTTCACCCACAACCGCCAACGCTTGATCCTAGGTTTGCGAAGCACCCGATCCATCCCGAACCTCGTTGGTGCAATCAGCCTGCGGCCTACCGGGCATCACCCAGGTGATCCGCCCCCATCATCCGGGTGATGGACACGCATTCGTCAATCTGCCATGGCTGGAAAGATGCAATTCCTTATCTCCTTACATCATCCCATATGCCCAAACACTGTCAATGCCGGAGGGCCGTGCTGAGTCGGCCTGCAAGCCGCCAGCATAATTTAAATAAACAGGGATCTATGAAAGACTTATTTGTGGGAGCGGTGAAACTCCCCCGGTGCCGGGGTGCAGTGTGGCGCCATCCGGGTTATCCTCAACCATCCGGCAACACCGCGCGAGAACCATGATTCCGCGCCGCAGCCCCACCCGCGCACCCTGGAACACGCCATGCATCCCTGCCTGCTGTCGCTCTTCACCGGCCTTTTGGCCACCCTGCAGCCCGACCTGTCCCGGTCAAAGCCAGCCGAGGCAGTCCACCAAACCAGGGCCATCGAGGGCTGGACGGTCCATGTCAGCGACCGGTTGCTGGGTGACGAAAAGGCCGCGACCACCCGGGCCCTGGACCTGCTGGCCGTCCAGTTGCGCGAGATCGCGCGCGTCGTTCCCGCCCGGGCCGTGGGTGAGATGCGCCGGATCCCGCTGTGGTTCAATCCCGAATACCCGGGCGTGCCCCCCACCGCCGAGTACCACCCCGATGCCGGCTGGCTGCGCCAAAACAAGCGGAACCCGGCCATGGCCCGCGCGGTCGAGTTCACCGACATCCCCGACTTCGAGCGGGAGATGGCGCGGATGCCCAACTTCACGCTGCACGAGTTGGCCCACGGCTACCACGACCGGGTGCTCCCCGGGGGATTCAACAACCCCGACATCCTCGCCGCCTTCGAGAAGGCCAAGGC